>CALVSS010000011.1 GCA_944359095.1 uncultured Bacilli bacterium
ATGATTGTATAAATAAATCTTCTATTAGATATGATGAATTAGCAAATCTAGTATTAGAGTCAATTAATAAGAAAATTGAGAAATTTTATGATGAAGAGGAATTAAAAAATTTAGATTCAAAAAAACTTGATAGCAGATTCAAGGAAAAAATTAAATCTTTAGAAAAACAAAGAACTGATATTGAAAATAAAATATCTAAAACTAGAAATTATTTAAAAAATATTTATGAAGATAAAGTAAATGGTGTTATTACACCAGAACAATTTAAAGATTTAATTACCAATTATAATAAAGATGAAGATAATTATAAAGAGCAAATTAAATCTATTAATAATGAAATATCTTATTATAAGATAAAAGAAGAAGCTTCAAAAAACAATAAAGAATTATTTAGTAAATACCAAAAATTAGAAGAATTAAACAGAGTTATTGTTGATGAATTTATAGATAAAATCTATATAGGAAAGTTAAATGAGGAAACCAAAAGTAGAGATATTCAAATTAAATGGAATTTTGAATAGAGATTTTATTCTCTATTCTAATTCCAAATACATAACAAAGGAGGCGAAAATATATGAAGAATGAAATAGTTATATTTGAAAATCAAGATGTAAAATTAGAAGTAAATATGAAAGAAGAAACTGTTTGGCTTACACAAGCCCAAATGACTAAATTATTTAAAGTTAAACAAAATACTATTGCTGAACATATTTCTAATATATTTGAAGAAGGAGAACTTGATGAAAAGACTTCTATCGGAATTTCCGATAAAAGTTCTGGAGGAAGAAAACCTAAACTTTATAATCTAGATGTTATTATTAGTGTTGGTTATCGTGTTAAGAGTCAAAATGGAGTTGTTTTTAGAAAATGGGCAAACAAAGTGTTAAAAGATTATCTATTAAAAGGCTATGCCGTTAACCAAAAAAGATTAGAATATCTTGAAAAGACAATTAAATTAATAGATATCGCAGGAAGAATTGATACTGAATTAAAAGGTAGCGAAGCTCAAGAAATAATTAAAGTGATAAATAACTACTCAAATGCTTTAAATTTACTTGATGACTATGACCATAAGAGAATAACTAAACCTAATGGAACTAAAAATAATAAACAAGTTACTTATGAAGATTGTATGTATATAGTTGGTAAACTTAAATTTAATAGTGATAGTGATTTATTTGCACTAGAAAGAAACGAAGGTTTAAAAGCAATTATAGGTACTATATATCAATCTTTTGATGGTAATGACTTATATCCTACTATAGAAGAAAAAGCAGCCAATTTCTTATATTTAATTACGAAAAACCATACTTTTATTGATGGTAATAAAAGAATAGCTGCTACACTATTTATATATTTCCTAGAATTCTATAATATTCTTTATAATGAAAATAGACAAGTTATTGATAATAATACACTTGTTGCAATCACACTACTTATTGCTCAATCTAATCCTAAAGAAAAGGAAATACTAATTGATTTAGTAATGAACTTCTTAAATAATGATAATTAAGTAATTCTTATAATCTATCGGAGTTGGATATCAAGAAAAAAATCTCTAATGATAAGTGAGTGAACATGTCACAAATTGTGACATGTTGAACCCAAAAATTAACAAACAATAAATAACTCAAAAATATAGGTTGTATCAGGACACACTCTGCAAACCTATATAAAATAAGACTTTCTTAAAATGAATTTAAAACTTGCAAAACTTAAAAGTTAAAATCTAACTTTAAACGCAACTATAAAGTTACAATTATAGTTTCAATCAGGACACAAGAATTCCTTATAAAATAAGGGTTTTAGGTGAAAGTGTCTTTATAACATTCAAAGAGTTCTTTGTCGCATACCACCAGATAATCTTGTTGGATATTCATTCATAAATTCTTCTAAGCCATATGTTTTTAGTAAGTGAATTACATAGTCTTTATTTTCTTTTGTTAATTGGTGAGTTATTTCTAAACCTAATAGACAGTTTTCAAGTACTGTACGCCATTCAAATAATGAATCATTTTGTAACATATAGCCAATAGTATAATTCTTTTTAAATTTTATATCTCCAGATGATTTCTTTTCTAAGTTTGCTAGAATAGATAGAATTGTTGATTTTCCACAACCACTTGGACCAATAATAGAAATAAACTCTTTCTCTTTGACATTAAAAGATACAGAATCTAGGGCTTCTATTTCTCCATCACTTGTATGGAATGCTTTTTTTAAATTTGAAATTGTTAAAATATCATTCATGATACATCAACTTATCATAAGATACTTTTTCGTCTAAAACTTTATTTTCTATCATGATATCTTGTAAATGATCAAATGATTCTTTAGAAAACTCTGTTGTTTTTGGCCAGGCTTCTATATCACGGTATCTTTTTACTACTTTTTCTATATCTTCTAGAGAAGTATCTGGAAATTGATTGATTATTGCTTTTGCTACTTCTTTATCAGTATGTGTATGTACAAAGTCTAATCCTTTTTGAATGGCAGTTATAAAATTATTTATTACTTCTTTATTTTCTTTAATATAACTTATTCTAGCTGCATAGGAAGTATAAGGAACAATACCACCTAATTCTCCAATACTTGCTACTACATAACCATAACCTTCTTTTTCTAGTTCTAGGGCATTAGGTTCAAATAGTGTTACAAAGTCTCCTTCTCCACCAATAAAAGCTCCTCCCATTGCAGCAAAATCAATAGATGTATCTATTGTTAAATCTTTATTTGGGTCAATTCCATTTTCTTGTAGTGCATATTCTAATGTCATTTCTGGCATACCTCCGGCACGTCCACCTAAGACAGTTTTCCCTTTTAAATCATCTAGTGAAAAATCTTTAATTTTTTCTCTTGATACAAGGAATGAACCATCTTTTTGAGTTAATTGGGCAAAAGTTTTTAAATAATCTTTTTCGCCACCATTATATACATAAATTGTTCCTTCACTTCCACAAAAACCAATATCAGCATCTCCTGATAGTACAGCGGCAGTGACTTTGTCTGCTCCACTTGTTAAAATTAATTCTATATCAATTCCAACCTCTTCAAAGTATCCTTTTTCGATTGCTACATATTGAGGAGCATAAAAAATAGAATGAGTTACTTCTGCTAGGGTAATATGAGTTTTACCATTATTTTTTTCTTTCTTATTAAAATCAAATAACACTAGACTGGCTAGTAAAAATATAACTATACCAGCTACTATAAAAATAATAATCTTCTTTTTCATAATTCTCCTTTCTACTATCGTATTATATGAAAAAAGAAGAAATGTGTTAGTTTGTTTATAAAGAAAAAAAGTCCTTTTTAGAACTTTTCTATGTGTATCTTTTCTTCATAATAATTATTGTTTGGCTCTTTTTCTTGTTCTGTATATCCTAAAGAAATGGTTGCGAATACTTCATAATCTTTGGGTATTTGTAATATTTCTTTTACTTTATCTGTTTTTTCTTTATTAGGGTATTCTCCTATCCAACAAGAACCAATTTTCATATCTGTTGCTTCTAATAAAATATTTTCGGCAACGGCTCCACAATCGGCTTGCCAATATGGTGTTTTTTCTTTGTTTGCTTCTGAGATAATAACGATGGCAGCATGAGCATATTTCAACATATGACAATATAGACCTGTCTCGCTTAGTTTATCTAGTGTCTTCCTTTTTGTTACTATAATAAATTCATAGGGTTTTTGATTATGTGCTGAAGGTGCTTGCATTCCAGCTTTTACTAACTTTAATAAATCTTCTTTAGCTATTTCTTTCTCTATATATCTTCTTATACTTCTTCTTTTATATATTGTTTCCATAAACTCTCCTTATTTATTTTCTTTATCTTCTACAATACTTCCACAGTAACTACACCAAGTTTTTCCCCCTCGATTTACTATGTTGGGGGCTCCACAATTTTGGCAATTTACTGTGATTTTATCTTTCTTTTTCTTTCTAGAATTATAGTAAGTAATTTCTCCATCTACTCTATTTAATAATATACCATCGATTAAATCTTTGTCATCTAAATACATCAAATCTTTTAAGACAATTTGTTTCATTTCTTCTGTATTTTTACCTGGTACTCTAGGAATTCTTGCGACAATATCAGGAATCTGTAGTTGACTTCTATAAATATAGGGACGATATTTTTTTAATAAAGCTTGATCTTCTTTACTGCATTTATTAATTAAGCCATTTAATTCATCAATATAATATTCTTCGGCAATTCTTTTTGTTTGTTTTAAATAACGAATTTTTAAAATACATTCTGGATAAGTACATCCGGCTAGTTGGGCTATTTGGTGAATATCTTCCTCTTTTTCTCTTACTATCTGAGAAAAAATTATTTTCATTTTCTTCATAAAATCTTTATCATATACTGATTCTGTTCCATAAAATTTAGTATAGTCTATGTAAGAATTTTCTTTTACTCGCATTATCTTTGTTTTTTCTACTATTTCACTTACAATTATTAATAGGGATATTATGAAGATAATTATTGTAATAATTGATGTCATATGGTTCCTACTTTCTACTTTATACTTTTATTATATAGTAAAAATCATCTTTATAAAAGAAAAAGACAAAAATTTGTCTTTACTCTACATCAATTAATTCGTATTCTCTTGTTCCAAATCCTAATTTGCTAGCTGCTTCAATGGTATGTACTCCATGTAGAGATTCAATTCTAGCAATTAATTTATCTTTTCCTGGATCTTTAGAATTATATACTAAATCTAGGCAAGCTTGGTCTACAGCGATTGGATCTAGACTTGCTAAAATACCTATATCTTTCATGCATGGAGCTGATGCGTGTCCATCACAATCACAATCAACAGAAATATTTTTCATAACATTGATATAGACAGCATTACCATTAAAATATTTTACTACACTGGAAGCAGCATCGGCCATAGCTTCTAAGAATTTATCTTGTTCAGGTAAATTTTTAAATAATTCTTTTTGATTGTTGGTTGCTCCAGCTGTATGAATTAATGTTTTTCCATAAGATGAGGCACAACCAATAGATAATTGTTTTAGGGCACCACCATATCCACCCATAGCATGTCCTTTAAAATGTGATAAAACTAATAAGGAATCATAGTTTTTTAAATCTTTTCCTACATAATTTTTCTTTAAAATTTTACCATTTGGAACATCTAATTCTAAATCTGCTCCTTCAGCATCTAATAAGTCAAATGGAAAATACTTATCCCATTCATGTTCTTTAATTAATTTCTTATGTTTTTCTGTTGAATTTCTGGCTCCTTCATATGCAGTATTACACTCTACAACTGTTCCATGTACATAATTTACTAAATCTTTTACAAATTCTGGTCGTAAATAATTTTGGTTTCCTTGTTCTCCAGAATGCATTTTTACTGCTACTTTTCCTGGTAATTTTTTTCCTAATACATCATACATTTTGATTAAATTCTCAGGTGTAATTTCTTTCATAAAATAAACTTTTGCTTTTTCCATATTTTATTCTCCTTTACTTTTCTATTTTTTTTATTTCTTTTATTAAATTTTCTATATCTATTTTATCTGGGTGTGTTTTTGCTTGTTCAAAATTTTCTAAGCTTACTTTTAGATTTTTATCGTTAGGATTTTCTTTTATTAATTCAATATATCTATCTTTTACTTGGTCTGTCATTTTTCCTTGACAAAAAAACGTTCCTAGAATTTCATTTGATTTTGGTATTACACCTATGATTCTTTCCTTTAATCTGTCAAAGTATTCTTCGCTTCCTCCAAATCCTGCTGTTACAAATAAAAATATTTTTTTATTTTCTAGTTTTTCTAATAGTTCTTTTATTTTATTTGTACACATTCCCTTAATAATTGGTGTTCCTATATAATAGATATCACTTTCTGGAATATTTTCTATCATATTACTATTTACTTTTTCTAGTGTAACTTTAGGATATTCTTTCTTTATTTCCTTTGCTAATTTTTCTGTATTTCCTGTTAAGGAATCATAAATAATTATTTCTTTCATTTTTCCTCCTCTATTTAAACTTAACATTGATTATAGCTACTTCTGCTATCGTTCCAACTCTCATATTAGGTCCAAATAGTCCTACTCCACTGGTTACAATATTATGCATATTGTCTTTTTTTAAATAGCCATAAGAGTTTTCCCATACTAATGCTGTTGTTAGATTCCCTGGAAATAGTTGTCCATCATGAGTATGTCCACATAAATCCATGTCCACTCCAGCATCTGCTAACTCTTGAAGTTCACTTGGTTCATGGTCTATTACAATAATTGGTTTTCTTTTATCTAAATTTTCTGTTATTTCTTTTGGAGTTTTTCTTATGGTGATTCCTCGTCCAGGGCGTCTATAGTCTGGGCGGCCATATAGATAGAAACTATCTTTAATTAAGACTTCTTCATCTCTTAATAAATCAATATTAGCTTTTGCTAATAATTGATCCATTCTAATATCACTTTCCTTTTTTTCACCTTTTTTACTAAATGTAAAGCCTGCTAAAATTTTTTCGTTAATATCATGATTTCCATAAGTGGCATATACGCCGTATTTACTTTTTATTTTTTTTAATGTTTGAGCTAGTTTTTTAGGATTGTCTAGGGCTTCATACTCATTATCAAAAATATCTCCAGCAATGACAACTACATCAGGATTTTGTTCGTTAATTTTTTTTACCATCTTTGTTATCTGTGGTACACCTATATTATACCCCATATGTAGGTCTGCAACTAAGGCGATTTTTAATTTTTTCATATTTTTTACTTTTTTATTAATTGTTACTTCATATTCTGTCGTACGAATAATTCTGGCATTGATGGCTCCCCATATACTTATGGTTGAAATAATTACTATACATACTGTTCCAACAATTACGAATACTCTTTTAGATAAAATATATTCTTCTTTAATATTCTTACTTTTTCTGATAACTTGACGTATTCCATCTGCTATTAATACGGTTAAAATTACATATAATAAAACTCCTAGCCAATAATTTCCAATTGATTTCAATAATCTTTCTATTGGTCCTGGTGGTAAGAGGAATCCCACTAATAGAGCACTGGCAAAGAAAGTATAAATACAAATTATTAGAATTCTTATTTTCTTCTTTTTAAAATGCTTACTACAAGCTTGCATCCAGCATAATAACCATCTGGCAATATAAAAATTAATTACTATATAAAATGGTGATAATAGAATTGCTATCATGTCTTAGTCCTTTCTGTTTCTATATCTATTTTTTGTGTTTAAGTACAATCATTTGATAATCTGAAATACCTTTTCCTTCATTTGGAATTTTTGTTGAATATATGTTATCAGCAATAAATAATATTAATAAAATACAACATACTATTTTTAATTTTTTTTGATTTATTTTTTTTAATATATTATCCAATAGTGGAGCAATGATATAGACTACGGCAATACCTCCAAGTCCAAATACTAACAGCCCTTCTGCACAAATTCTTCCATTTAAATTTAAAAAATATCCACTATAGTCCCACCATTTTTTACCATGATAAATATATTCTAAATATACGGATGCAAAATATTCAATAGTTCCACATAAGGTGATTGCTGATATAAATTGTAAAAGTGGTTTTGATCTAAATTTATTTAAAACTGTTAATATTAATATTCCTCCATATCCATAAATTGGTAACCATGGTCCTTGTAATACTCCTCTTTTTACAAATTGTCCATCCGCAATAATATGTAACATAACTTCCCACATCCAGCCAATGATGGCAAAGATAAAAAACATTGCTAATAAAGACCAAATGGAATATTTTCTCATATAGTTGATAGTATCTAATTTTGGTCTTTGATTTCTTTCGGAAATTGTAAAGAAACGCATTGGATATTCTTTTCCTCTGATACTATTTTTAAAAATCTCTAATCGTAATATTTTTCTTTCTTGTTGTTCTATTTGTTCTGCTTCTTTAGTATCTGAAGCTAATGAAATACCTAAAAATTCTGCTAATCCTTTTTTTAATCCTTGGGGTTTTTTCTCTTTGCTTTCAGATTGTTTTAAGGCTTCTATTATATCAGCATAACCTTCTTCTAATTTCTCTTTTGGGGCTTTTTCGTATAGATAAGTATCATTTAAAGCATCTATTCCTGGTAGTTTCTTATTTTTTCCTTCTTCTCTTAGATATACAAAATATTCTGTCATTGTTGCTACTTTATAGGGATTAGAATATAGTACTTCTGTTATTCCTAAAGTAAATCCTCCTAAAATCATCCAGCCTAAATAAGATAATTCTAATTTAAAACACTCCCATTTATGGCCATTCATCATTCTTCTAGATAAAGTGATTGCTTCTAGGGTTTTTATATTTGGATTTTCGGCTACGATATATGGTACCAATATATAAGAATAACGCTTTATTATTATTCCTACTATGGTTAAACTCCATAAACTATAAAATGCTGATGTTACAAACATGGTCCAAGAGGTTCTACACCATCTTTTAATTCTTAATAAAAATAAGAAACGTTGCATTGGTACTTTTTGGTAAATCCTTCCCTCTAAAAAGATTCTTCTAGTAATTACTTGATACATATTACAAAGGAAAAACCAAATAATAAAACTTAATAATAAACTTGCTGCTATTAATATTATAGAAGTAATATTAGGATGCCCAATAATGGAATTCATACCCGTAATAAATGTTACATAGATGGAACCTGTAGATAAGCCATTGATTATCATAGCAAATACTCCTCTACTACGTCCTAATATTTTTGTTTTATTTTCTTCATCTTTTTTTATAATTTCTTCTTTTAATTGATTAGTTTCTTTTTTACTTTCTTCTACACTTCCATTTAAAGCATCTTGTACTGCTTTATCTACTTTTGTTTTTTCTATAGCTATACTTTCTGGTAGAGTTTTTAATTTTGTTACACTTAGTGAACTAATAAATTCTGATCCAATAAAAGCTGCAATAACACAAGCTACCATAAAAATAGGATAGTGTTTTTTTAAATTTTGTCTAGCTTTCTTTTTTAGCTTTTTTCTTGTCTCCATATTTTTCCTCCAGAAAGTTTATTCTTTTTTATTATACACTATATTCTAAAGATAAGAAAGTTTTTACCTATTTAAAAAGCTAACTTCCTTTCGGAAATCAGCTTTTCTATTTTTCTGCTTTTCTATTTTTCTTAATTTTGGATTTTTATTATTTTAAAACATTTTTTAAAACAATGGTTTTTATTCTAGACATTTCTTGAAGTGTAGTAGCAATTCCTTCGTTGCCAATTCCAGAATGTTTCCATCCTCCGAAAGGCATTTCGGCTGAACGGAAGAAGCTTGATCCGTTAATTACCGCTCCTCCTACTTCTAATTTTTCTGCTACTTTAAAGGCTTTATTTATGTCTTTAGTAATTATATTTCCACATAGTCCAAAGCTTGATTGATTTGCTATATCAATAGCTTCTTCAATCGTATCAAATCCACAAATTGGAATTACTGGTCCAAAGACTTCCATATCTTTCATAATGTCCATATCTCTTGTAACATTTGTTAGCACAGCTGGTTCATAGAAAGCTCCATTTCTACGTCCTCCGAAGATTAGTTTTGCTCCTTGGGCAACTGTTGTTGCTACTTGTTCTTCCACACGTTTGGCAGCTCTTTCATTGATTAAGCAACCAATTTCTGTTCTTTCATCCATTGGATTTCCAATATGCATTTTGCTAATTCTTTGAATAACACGGCGAGTAAATTCTTCTTTGATATCATTATGAACTAAAAATCTTTTACTAGCGCAGCATACTTGTCCAGTATTATAAAGTCTTCCCCATACCATTTCTTCAACAGCTAGGTCTAAATCTCCATCTTTATCTAAAATGAAAGCATCATTTCCACCTAATTCAAGCATAACGTGAGTTAAATTTTTACTTGCTGTTCCCATTGTTTCCATACCAACAGCAGTTGATCCTGTTACACTTACTAAGTGAACTCCTTTATGTCTTGCTAAAGCTTGTCCAGTTATTGGTCCGTCTCCTGATAAACAGCTAATAACTCCATCTGGGATTCCAGCTTCTTTTAATAATAAACAATATCTATGAAGAGTTAACGGATTATATGTAGATGGTTTTACAATAACTGCGTTTCCCATAATTAAGGCACTTGGAACTTTTTGTCCAAATAAATCACTTGGGAAATTGAAAGGAATAATACAGGCAACTACTCCTAATGGTTGTCTAATGGTAAATTGTACTGTATTTTCTTGACCTGGTTCACTTCCTGTTGGAATATTAATTCCATATAAGTGTTTAGCTCTTTCTACATAACCATATACGAAATTTCTGATGTTTCCAATTTCAGTTCTTGCTTCTGTAATTGGTTTACCAGTTTCTCTACATAAAAGTTCGGCTAATTCTTCTTTGTCTCTTTCTACTAAATCAACAAACTTTTCTAGAATTCTTCCACGTTCATGTAGTGGAACTTCTGCCCATTTTTTTTGAGCTTCTACTGCAGCGGTTACAGCTATATCTACATCTTCTTCTGTAGAATTTGGTACTGTATCAATAAATTCTCCGGTTGCTGGATTTGTTACTTCAATTACTTTATGATTACTGGCATCCATTTCTAAGCCTTTTACTAAGTTCTTCATTACTACCTCCTAATTTTTACCAAATGCTGTAAATGATAACATTAATCCACCACAAATATTGGCAGAGTGTTCATCATATCCATATTCTCCAAATGTAAAGATTGTAATGAATGGTACTCCCTTAGCTTCTTTTACTAATTGTTTATGTACTTCTCCAATACGATCACCAATTCCTAATTTTCTTCCTCCACAATGTACTAGGAAGTAAGCAGCTGGTTCTGTATATAATTGTTTCTTTACATCTTTTAGAGTATTTCCTGTAGAATCAATTAATTCATCTACTGTTGCTTCTAATTGAAGAATAGCAGTTCCTGGCACAGCTTTATTTCCTAAAGTAATTGTATCATCACTAGTAGTTCTTGTTCCCATATCGTTTCCAAACATTGGGTGACGAATTACTGTTAAATTACCAAGTGGATCTTTTACTCCTAATGGTCTTGTAATAGATGCTACTAAAAGATTTTGACCTTTTAATTGAGCAGGTGTTGTATTAATCCAACTTGCATATTTTTTAAGTGCAGATACTCCATCTATAGATACTAAAGTACGATTATCTTTTACTTCAGTAATTAAACCAATATTATTTGTTTCTCTATATGCTCCTGTAAATGAAGTTACGATTTCATTATCTGTATAGAAGAATGCAACAGCAACACCATCATTAAATACTTTATCATTACAAATGATTTGCCATTTTCCTTCTACAGTATCATCAGCAGCACTTCCTCCAAACATTGGAACTCTTCCAATAACATCTTGGATTCCCATTAAGTAATCTTCTTCTTCTTTTGGACTAGCTACCATATAGAAATAGGCTGGTGCTCTTGTAGTTTTTGCATTTTCTACTGCTTCAATTGCAACTTTTCTACCAATGGCACGAGCATCTTTTCCTGCTTCATGGCAAGCTACTCCTACTGTCATATCTTTGTCATCTAACATCATCATTCCAGAAAATCCATGATCTGATGTGATAACTCCTTCTGGTACCATAATAGCACCACTACTTGTACATCCAATGATTGGAGCATTCGTAACACTTCTTGCTCCTTTTACAACTTCTTTTACATTACATAATACTGAAGTATATAGCATACCTAATTTGGCATTCTTCATATCATGTGATGCAATTTTTGCAGTTTCTTCTCCTGATTTGAAACTGTCAGTATCAATACTGAATCCAACTTTTGCTTTTAACATTTTCTACCTCTTTTCCTTTTTATTCATAAGCTTCTTGATAGATAGCTAAGATTTCATCTTTTGTTACTTCTCTTGGATTTCCTGGTGTACAAACATCATGTAGTGCTTGCTCTGCTAAGGTTGGTAACATTTCTTTTGGAATTCCAATTTCTTTTAATGTTTGTGGAATATGTAGTTTTACTGATAATTCTTTTACAGCTTTAACTACTTTATCTACGGCTTCTTCATCTGTTGTGTTTGCCATATCAAGTCCAAATGCATTTCCCATATTTCTAAATAATTCTGGGCACACTTTTCCATTGAACTTTAATACGTGTGGCAATAATAAGGCATTTGCTACTCCATGTGGGGTATCAAAATATGCTCCTAAAGAATGGGCCATAGAATGGACAATTCCAAGTCCAACATTTGAAAATCCCATACCAGCGATATATTGTGCATATCCTACTTTTTCTACGGCTTTTGGATCTTTTTCATTTGCTGCTTTTTCTAGGTTCTTATAGATTAATGCCATTGCATTAATATGGAACATATCAGGGATTAACCAGGCAGCTTTTGTAATATATCCTTCCATTGCATGAGTTAGAGCATCCATACCTGTAGATGCAGCAATTTTTTGTGGCATTCCTTGCATTAAATCTGGATCAATAATTGCTACTACTGGAATATCATGGACATCTACACATACCATTTTTTTAGTTCTTACTTCATCTGTAATTACATAATTAATAGTAACTTCGGCAGCGGTTCCTGCCGTTGTTGGTAAGGCAATTAATGGTAATGCTTTATGTTTTGTAGTAGCTGTTCCATCTAAGCTTACTACATCACTAAATTCTGGATTAGTCATAATTACTGCAATTGCTTTTGCTGTATCTATAGAGCTACCTCCACCTACGGCAACGATACAATCTACTTTATTTTCTTGAGCAATTTTTAGGCCGTCCTGGACATTTTTTACAGATGGATTTGGTTTTACTCCATCAAATATAAGATAGTCTACTTTCTTTTTGTCTAATTCCTTTGTAACTAAAGCGACAGTTCCTGTTTCTAGTAATGATTTGTCTGTGACTACTAGAATTTTTTCGAATTGTCTTGTTTCTATTTCTTCTGTTAGTTTTTCTCTGGCGCCACGACCAAAGTATGATGTTTCATTTAATATTATTCTATTTATCATTTTACTAGCCTCCCTATCATATAAATTATAGCATATATTTCTTTTTTAAAAAAAGTCTTTTCTCTATAAAAAAAGAAAAAACATCAAATTTGATGTTTATTTATGTCAATCTTTATTTTAAAACAGCACTAGAAGTACTATTTAATGTTAAATCTGCTTTTCTTCCATCTAAATATGCATAATATCCTGCTGCTGCAATCATTGTTGCATTATCTGTACAATATTTCATTGGTGGAATAGATACTTCGATATTGGTTTCTTCACCTAATTTTTCAATTTCTCTTCTTAAACTCTTATTAGCTGCTACTCCTCCAGCAACAATTAGGTATTTTATATTTTTTTCTTTGATTGCTTTTCTTGTTTTTGAAATAAGTGATTCTACTGCTACTGTTTGGAATGAAGTAGCTAAATCTTCTTTATTTAATTCTCTTCCTCTTTGTTCTTCATTATGAGCTAGGTTGATTACTGCACTTTTTAGACCACTGAAAGAAAAATTATAACTATCGTCGTGAAGAGGTATTGGAAGCTTATATGTGTGTTTTCCAATTTGAGCTAGTTTATCTAGTTTTGGTCCTCCTGGATATTCTAGTCCAATTACTCTCGCTACTTTATCAAAACATTCTCCTATAGCATCATCTAGTGTTCCACCTAACTTTTGAAATTTATAATGATCTGTCATTTCTATTAACTCTGTATGTCCACCACTAACAACTAATGCTAATAATGGAAACTTTAATGGTCGGACTAAACTATTGGCATAAATATGACCTGCTATATGGTGTACAGGAATTAATGGCTTTTTATATAGAAAAGCTAATGTTTTGGCAGCTTCTAGGCCTATTAATAATGATCCAATTAATCCTGGCCCATAAGTTATCGCAATAGCATCAATATCGTCCATCGTCATATTTGCTTGTGTTAGACATTCTTCTAAAACCATTGTAATATTTTTTACATGATGGCGGCTAGCTATTTCTGGTACTACACCACCAAAATCTTTATGAATATCTATTTGTGAAGAAATGACTGTAGAAATTTCTTCTGTTCCATTTTTAACAATAGAAGCACTTGTCTCATCACAACTACTTTCTATTCCTAAAATATACATATCTTTTTTTTCTTGCATTTTACCACTCTTCCGTTTCTTCCCTTATTTTATCATATTTTTTTTATTTTTCCTAGTATAAGTATTTCATATAGAAAAACCCTAGTTGAGATAGAACTCAATTAGGGTCTAATCTATATTATTTTTCTAAGAAATCTTTTTTCGCTCCATTAATAAGCCATCGATTCCTTGATAATATCCTTTTCTAATTGCCGTTTGTATAAATCCATACTTCTTATATAAATGAATGGCTGGTTGATTATCTTTTTTTACTTCTAGGGTGATATCTTTATCCACAAGTTCAATCATTTCTTTTAATAATTTTGAAGCTTTTCCACAGTTTCTGTGGAAAACTTCTACTTCTATTTGATTAATTTCTGCTCGATCATAGATATCACTATAATATAAATACGCTATAATTTTGTTTTCCTCTACCTCTAATAAATAGTGGCCAAATGGATTTACTTCCAAATCATGTTCTATCGTTTTTAAAGAAATTAACTCTTGATTTTCCTTTATTTGTTTTAAATCTTCTTTTTTATTTATTTGAATTAACATTTTATTTTTTACTTTCTTCTGCTTCTGTTAATTTTAAATAGTCTGGATTTACTCCGTGTGGATTTACACTTGGTTTATCCTTGAATTTTTCTACAATTTCTACGATATTAGGGTCATATGCTTCTATATCGTTGTTAGTTATTTGTAACTTATCTTGGTCGTTACTTATAATTTTATATTCTTTGTCTTTTAATTTTTCTTTTAACTCTTCATAAGTAATATAACTTGGCTTTAATATTTCTTGATCATTATTATCGTAAATTGCGGCATAACAATAACCTCTTCTTGCATCAATAATTGGAACTCTTACTTTATCTTTCTTACTTGATGTAGCCATTGCTTCTAGAGATGTTATGGTTGTTATATCTACTTTTAAACTCCAAGCATATACTTTCGCAATCGTAATACCAATTCTTATTCCTGTAAATGATCCTGGACCATTGACTACAATAATTTTATTAATATCTCTTGGAGTAATTCCTGTATCTTCAAACATTGATGCTATCTCTGGTAATGCTACTTGAGATAGATCGTGTCCATATTCTTTTTTGATTCCTTTTTTTAGTTTTCCATTTTCTACAATTCCTGTATATAGGTAATTAGAAGATGTGTCTATATATAATATCATACAATCGCCTCACATATATCTTCATATTTCTTTCCATGTGGAATTAAAGTTATTATTCTTTTATCTTCATCTTCATTGGAACTTTTAAATTTTATATCTAATCGTTCTTCTGGTAAATAATCAGGTATCATATCTGCCCATTCGATAATAGTAATTCCGCCTTTGGTAAAATATTCTTCAATTCCTAATTCTCCTACTTTACCATCTAAACGGTAAACATCCATATGATAAAGTGGTAATTCTCCAGATGTGTATTCTTTTATGTTGTTTTAGGTTGGAGAGGTAATATCTTCTTCTACTTCTAATGCCTTGGCAAAACCTTTTGTAAAAACTGTTTTACCTGTTCCTAAATCACCTTCTAGGCAAATAACCATGTTAGGAAATTTTTCTGATTCGATATTTTGTGCTAATTCAATTGTTTCTTCTTCTGAATAAGTTGTAATTTTATATTCCATATTTCTTCACCCAATTTTTATTATACCAAAAAAAAAGAGTTATACAACTCTTTATCTTTAATTTTACTTTGTTTGTCACTCTTTTTCACTGCTGGCAATAGAAATGTTTTTAATTAATAAGCAAGGGGAACCTACACTTCTTGTTATAAATGTATTGTTGTTGCTGATGGATTCTATATTAGATAATAATTCAAAGATTGTTGTTGTCATGATACTTGGTTCAAATCCACATTTAATTTTGCCATTTTCAATAATATAACCAAATATTTGTAATGAAATATTTCCGGTATTTGTGTTAATTGCTGTATTCATAGATCCCATACAATCTGTTATATAAATTCCATTAGATAGTTTTTCTAATAATTTGTCTAGGGAATCTTGCCCTGGTTCAATGTACATATTTCTAGTTGAAATTTTACTATAGCCATTTGCTGTACTTTTATGATTTTGCTCTTTTGCTTCTTTTATATTGTATAAATAGGTCTTTAAAATTCCCTGATCAATGATTTTTTTCTTATATGTTGGTGTTCCCTCATCATCAAATTCTGCCATTCCTGGATAGTCTTTATTTTTTGCATCTTCTGTTATTGTTAATTTATTAGAAAAGATAGACTGATTTATTGTTCCTTCTAGACAAGATAATTTTTGCCTTATATTGTTTGAGGAAACCATTTCTACAAATTTAGATAATATTTGAGTCATTACTGTTGAATCAATAATAATATTATATTTTTTAGTTTGTAGTTTTTCTTTTTTTGACTGTTTTAAGGCCATATTGATATCTTTTAATAAGTTTTCTTTCATATTCAAATCTTTTTTGTTGGTTTTTAAATAAACTTTGTCATAACTGGTAACACCAGATGGAGTTGTAATTATAATTTCTGGTACAAATTCATAGAGATGTGAGATGGTTTTTATATCTACTCCATTACTATTTATAATACTCTTTTTTTCATACGATTCTAAATATGATAACGTTAGACTACTTATTTCAGAATAATCTTTGCGGACCTCGTCCAATTCTTTTAATAATTTTAATTCATTAGTTAATTCAATTTGAGGAATTTCTGGAACTTGATTGTTGTTTTCTGTGTTTGTTAAATAGTCATCTTGATAAATACTATCTGTGTAGGTTGCTTTCATAATGAGTGTATCTAAAATAGTTTCATCTAAATAATCAGAAGAAATTTTTACTGTTTTTCCATTGTATTCTGCTTTTATTTGGTATCTGGTATGATTTGCTATTTCGAATGTTTCTAATTCTTGGTTGATTAATTCTATTTGACCTGTATTGTGAACTGTTTTTACTATTTGGATATTGGTGATTCCTTTAGTTTTAGCTTTATTAAAGAAAGTTTTTATTGTCATTATTCTTTTCCTCCTACTAAAATCTTAGATACTTTTATCGTTGGCTGACCAATTGTTACATAGATCATACCGCTTTTACTTCCACAGTAGCCAGCTCCAAATTCTAAGTCTTGCGATACCATTTCAACATTTTGAAGAATATCTTTACTGTTACCTATTAATGTGATTCCTTTAATTCTTTTGGTAATTTTTCCATCTTCTATTAATCGTGCTGTATCTACTGCAAAATTAAAGTCTCCGGTTGCTGGATTCACAGTTCCTCCTGACATTTTTTCACAATATACACCTAATTTAATTCCTCTTAACATATCTTCTATCGTATCATTTCCTGGTTTTAGATAAGTATTACTCATTCTTGATGTTGGTGCATATTGGTAACTTTCTCTTCTACCACATCCATTGGCTACCATATTCATCTTTTTTTCGTGAACTTTATCTACTAAAAATGATTTTAAGATTCCATTTTCTATTAATATATTTTTTTGTGTTGGGTTTCCTTCATCATCCACACTATTGCTTCCCCAAGCATTTGGAATTGTACCATCATCAATTAAGGTTACTTTAGAGGTAGCAACTTTTTTTCCTAAATCATTAGAAAATACAGATATTTTTGGAGCAACCCGCGTTGCTTCTAAGCCATGACCGCAGGCTTCATGAAAAATTACAGCTCCAAATCCAGGAGCAATTATTACTGGTAATTCTCCTCCTTTAAAATCTACAGCATTTAGTTTATCGATAGCAGTTTTAGCTGCTGCTATGGATTGCGACAATAAATCTTTTTCTAGAATTTCATCACCTTCTGCTTTTCCGTAATCTGTAAATTCTCTTTCTTTTTTACCATTTTCTTCGGCATATACTGTACACATATATCTTGTTACACAACTTTTTGACTCAATGAATTTACCATCGGATGTTGCTATTAAATAAGTTTTGTCATCTTCTATAAATGTTAATATAGAAACTGATAAAAATGTTAAAGTTAAAATCTGATAAAATTTATCAGATTTTTTCAATA
>CALVSS010000012.1 GCA_944359095.1 uncultured Bacilli bacterium
TTATCTTAGTAGTAATAATTACATTTGTAGGATTCAGTATTCTACATGGTAAAAATAAAGTAGAAGAAGCTAAAGTCTTAAAAACGATTAATAATTATGGATATACTTTAAAAGATAATAAAACAAAAAGATTTCAAAAGATGTTTGGTGAACTAGAAAAAGTTTTAGCAAAAGAACCAGTAGATGAAGAAGCTTATGTAAAAAAGATAACAGAAATGTTTATTTATGATTTTTATAGTCTAGATGATAAAAGTACAAAAACAGATGTAGGTGGAACAGATTTTATCTATTCTGAATCTTTAGCTAATTTCTTAGAAAATGCAGAAGATACTTACTATAAATATGTAGAAAGTAACATTTATGGAGAAAGAAAACAAAAATTACCTGTCGTAGATGAAATTACTATTGATAGTGTAGAAAAAACTGAATTTGCTTATGGCGAAACATCAGATGATAAAGCTTATGAAGTAAAAGTCTCTTGGACATATACAGATAAAGAATTTGCAAGCTATCAAAGTGAAGCAACACTTACATTTATCCACGAAGATAAAAAACTTTCTCTTGCCGAATTACAATAGAAGCATTGCTTCTATTTTCTTTTTGAATTATAATGAAATGGGATAGAAAATATCCTAATATAAGAAAGGAAAAAGATATGTTATTTATTGAATATCCAAAATGTTCTACTTGTAAAAAAGCTAAAAAATATTTAGAAGAAAACAAAGTAACATTTACTGATAGAAATATTATAACGGAAACACCTACCAAAGAAGAATTAAAATCTTGGATAGAGAAATATCAATATCCAGTAGATAAACTTTATAATACAAGTGGAATGAAATATAGAGAATTAAACTTAAAAGAAAAAAGAAAAGACATGTCTATAGAAGACCAACTAGAAATCTTATCATCAGACGGAATGTTATTAAAAAGACCCATTCTAATCACTGAAAAAGCAATGTTAACAGGCTTTAAAGAGAAAGAATGGAAGAATATATTAGAGGAGGAATAAAATGAAAGAATTAGTATTAAAAAGATGTTTAAAATGTAACGCTTTAGTAAAAGTATTAAAAGATTGTGATTGTGATGATTGTGGAATTATATGTTGTAAAGAACCAATGAAAGAAGTAAAAGCAAATAGTGTAGACGCTAGCTTTGAAAAACATGTACCAACATATGAAATAGATGGCGATACTATGCATATTAAAGTAAATCATGTTATGGAAGAAGATCATTATATTGAATGGATTTTAGTACAAGGAGAAAGAGAAAGTAGAGAATTAACTCTAAAACCAGGAGATACTCCAGAAATGACAGTACCATATGAAAAAGGAGCAATTATCTACACTTATTGTAATAAACACGGATTATGGAAAGTAGTGGTAGAATAATGGATTTAAAAGCATTAAATGACTTATCCTATGGAATGTTTATAGTAACTACAAAAAAAGGTAATAAAAATGTAGGATGCTTCATAAATACAGCAATGCAAATTACTTCTAAAAACCCAGTAATTGCTATTAGTTTAAATAAAGAAAACTATACAAATGAAGTATTAAAAGAAACAAGAAGATGTGCTCTTTCTATATTAACAGAAAATGCATCTCAAGACTTAATATCTAAATTTGGTTATTTTACATCAAGAGAAATTAATAAATTTGAAAATGTAAATTACCAAAATATCAGTGACTTACCTGTAGTAGTAGAAGATACTTGTAGTTATTTAATAGGAGAAGTAATAAGAGTAATTGAAGTAGAAACACATGATATATTTTTAATTCGTATAGAAGAAGCTAAAAAGTTATCAGAAGATACCCCAATGACCTATAAATATTATCATGAACAAAGAAAAGGAAAAGCTCCCAAAAAAGCTCCTACCTATCAAGAAGAAGAGAACACTCAAGCAGGCAATCGTTATCAATGTACAGTCTGTGGATATATCTATGATGATAGTAAAGAAAAAGTAAAATTTGAAGATTTACCAGACGATTGGAAATGTCCAAGATGTGGAGTAGGAAAAGATAAATTTATTAAACTATAATAGAACAGCAATGTTCTATTTTTTTTGCTACAAAAAAGCAAGCATAATAGCTTGCTTGATATTATTCATCTGGTTGAACTGAATCTGTGGTCTCAGAAGGAGGAGTAGGTGTAGGAGAAACATCAGGTTTTGATTCTTCAGCACCAGTAGAAGGAGTTTCATCTCCAGTACTAGGTTCATCCGTTTCATCATTTCCTTCTTCAGGATCCTCTTCCGTTACTTTATCCTTATCTTTATCTTTTTCATCTTCATCATCTAATTCTTCTTCTTTTTTACTACCACCTAACGTTAAAGTAATACTACCACGAATTTTATCTAATCGTTTACTTGCTGGATATTCTTGAGCAATAACATAACCATCTCCACCAGTAAAGTTAACTGAAATACCTAAACGGTTGGCTGTAGCTTGAGCTTGAGCTTTACTATCACCAGTAAAGTCGGGTAATAAATCATAAGTATAACTTGTTTTATATGGGCCATAACCTATAACTTCCTTCTCATAAGGATTATTGATAGAGAAGCTAAATTCTTTAATAGTCTTATGATTAGCAAGTTCAAGATTTTCTTTCATAGCTTGAACAATATCTTTTTTACTATCTTTATTAGGAATATAATTATATAAAACCATTCTCATACGTTCATCATAAATATATTGACCATTACCTTGTAAATATAATTGTTGAATATTAATTAAATTTGAATCTTCTTTAGAAGCACTACGTTTAACAATATCTTTACCAATATTATAGAAAGATAAAATTTGTTTAGTAGTTAAATTAGTATCTAAACTATTAGAAATAGTATCAATAATATCCATAAAAGTAGTAACTTTAGTAATTGTTTTCATTTTATTAAGTAAAGCTACAACAATTTCTTGTTGATGTAATCCACGACCAAAGTCTCCATTAACTAATTGCTTTCTATTTCTTGCATAAACTAAAGCTTGTTCACCATTTAATGTTTGTAGACCAGGATTAATACATACTTGACCACCACGAGAAGAGTCATCGGTACATAATGTCTGTTTAGCATCTACATTAACTTCAACACCACCAACAGCATCAACTAATTTTACTAATCCTTTAAAATTAATTTTTGCATAATAATCAATATTAATACCAAAATAATTTTCAATTGTTTGCATCATACAATCAGTACCATATCCAGCAGCATGAGTAATTTTATTTTCTGCTTTATCACTCCAACAAGCAATTGGTACATAACTATCACGAGGAATAGATACCATAGTAGCATTTAAAGTTTTAGGATTAAACGTAATCAAAATTAAAGTATCACCATTCGCAATAGCATTCTTACTTAATACTTCATCTGTAGAATCAATACCCATTAATAGAAGAGTAAATGGTTCAGTAATTTCTTTACCACTAGAACTTAATTCTTCTTCAGAAGTATCAGACTTCTTCATTTTCTTATCTTTAGAAATAATAATTCTAGTATCTGTTGCGACATCTTCATAACCAGTAATATTAGAAAACATATCTACATAATTATCAGTAATAAAAACAGCATCAACTTCACCAGCATATAAATCAACTAACATAGTAGAGTAGTCATCATATTTTTTAATTTCATTATCATCTTCTAATTTATTATCATCAATCATCTCTTGAGGAATAATATATCCATCAGGAGAACTTTTATCATTTAAAATACCAATAGTATAATCTTTAATATCATCAATACTTTTAGCATCATTATCACTCATAACAACAAGATCAGAAGTATAAGTTACATAATCTTTATTAATACTATCAAGTCTACCATAAATATAAGAGATAGCAAAACCAACTATAAAACATAAAATAGAATATAAAACCATAAAAAGAACAAGTCCAATTTTCTTTTTATGTTTTTTCTTTCTCTTTTTCGAACAAATACGAACTTTAATAAATAATACGATATCAATAATAAGTAAAACACCTATAACAATATAACGTAATAATGTTTCAATAGAACTAAGTAAAAATATTTCATATATCGCAAAAGCACTAGTTAGTAAAGATATTATCAAAAACAAAGATAAAACAATTCTAATTTTAGGCTTTCTTTCTTTCATATCATTTTCAATTTCATTTTTTGCCATAAATACCTCCGTATAACATTCCT
This sequence comes from uncultured Bacilli bacterium, assembly GCA_944359095.1. GTDB lineage: Bacteria > Bacillota_I > Bacilli_A > RF39 > UBA660 > Faecimonas. The sequence goes on from CALVSS010000012.1 coordinate 4,169, forward strand.
TCTAGCTTCTATTATTATATCTAAAAATGGCTATTTTATCAACCCATTGACAAGATTTACAAAATAAAAAAAATAAATTGTAAAATAGTGTAAAATATGTCGAAAAAAAAGTTTTTTTATAAATACTCCTAATTAGATATTGTATAATATAGTTGATATACTATAGGGAGGCAAATGAATGAGACGAAAAATAATAGTATTAACATTACTAATATTATGTATTTTATTATGCCCAAAAGATACTTATGCATTTTCTTCTGATAATTATCAAAATAAATCTTTATGTGGAAATTATGAAGTAGCAGGCATGCATTCAGATGGTGTTATTGCTCCTGTTGCTTGTCTAAATACATTTGAAGATGCCCAAGCTTGGATGAGAAATAATGGTGCTGATGATTTAGTTGTCTTTGGTAAGGTAGCTGGAAAAACAAAGATACTAGATGCCAATCTTGCTTTAGTAGATTTAAGTGTCAATCCAGAAACATTAACTTATTTTTATACAGATAAAGAAAAAACTTCATCTTATACTTATATGGATACAGGTTCACTATATGGTGGAGTAGATGGAGCTTTTATGGGAGGAAGCTACTCTAATGCTCATGGAAGATTTGTTGCTAAAGTAAAGATTGGTAATTTTACTGGTTGGGTTTTAGATAGTACATATGAAATTGTACCCCTTACTTGGGTAAAATCCTCTAGTAGTTATACAGTAACTAATGAAGATATCAAACATAATTATGTAAATAAAATTCAAGAGACATATAATGGAAGTAGAGGAAGTATTATTGGACCAAAACCTGATATGCTATCTGTAGGAACTTATTATAGTTATGATGGAAAATACTTTTATAAAGATAGAAAAACGATGTTAATAGATTATAAGAATGGTAATTATAATAATGCTGTAAATAAAAATGATGTTTATTATAATTACTATATGTACTTATCTAATCATACAAGAACAAGTTATTCTAGTCAAAATATAGATGAATATATTAGAAATAATATGGGATATTACCGAGATGTATTTGGAAATGCTAGTAGTAGTGGAGCATCCAGATTATATGGAAAAGGCTTGTTTTACTATTATGCTCAAGAAAAATATGGAGTAAATGCCCTTTTATCTTTGAGTCTAAGTAGAAATGAAACAGGAAATGGTACTAGTAACTTAGCAATTAATAAAAATAATGGATTTGGATTAAATGCCGTAGATAGTAATCCTGGAGAAGCAGCAAATTGGTATGCCTCTTATGCAGAAAGTATCTTAGGATATGCTTCTAAATGGATAACTTATGGTTATGCTCATCCTAGAGACTGGAGATACTTTGGACCTCAATTTGGAGATAAGTTTATAGGAATGAATGTAAAATATGCATCTGATACCTATTGGAGTGAAAAAATGGCTTCTCATTATTATGCTTTTGATAAAGCAAAAGGCCTACAGGATTATAATTTCTATCAATTAGGAGTAGTAACAAGGCAAGTAAATGCTATGAGTGATGCTACAAACTCTTCTAAATTTGTATATTCTTATCCAGAGGCAGAAGATGGAGTAGTAATCGTTGGTGAAAAAGAAGGAGAAACCATAAATGGAGATGCTACTTGGTATAAAGTAGTTAGTGATTTAAATATTGATAATAATTATAATGAAATTACCTCAGGAGATTATAACTGGGATGGATATGTTTATATTCCAGCAGCCTATGTAAAAAAGATAAATAAAGGTAAAAATGGGTACATCTCTCCAAATGATGTAACCCAATATCAAGATAGAGATTATGAATATGACCTATATGTAGAAAATGCAACATTTAAGCCAAAAGTTGCAAAAAGTGTAAAAGAGACAAGCTTCTATTATGATTCAGCACTAACTTCTAAAAAAGATCAAAAACTAGCAAATAACCGTTATGTTATGGTTTATACAGCAGCTTATGATAAAAATGGAGTAGCAGTATCTTATTTAGTAACATCAGATTACTGGTATGATCAAAAGCACTGGGTACCAGCAGATAGTATTACTTTTGTTACTAGTAGTTACGGAAAGTTCTCTGTAACAGCAACAGGAAATCAATATACCTGGGTAAATTCAACAACAGAAGATACCAAAGCTACACTAATTAGTGGACATTATCATAATTCATATGCCCCAATATTAGAAGAAAAAACTGTAAATGGTCAACTTTGGTATAAAGTACCAGTAGATATTTCTGGAACAACGAATGAATTTGGTTGGACATTAGCTTCTGCTCCAAATGTTTATGTAGAAAAGCTACAAAGTCAAGCCGAAAATACAGCACCAGTAATTATTGCTGAAAATAAAACAATCGTACAAGGAACAAACTTCAATTATAAAGAAGGAGTAACTGCAACAGACAATGAAGATGGTCCACTAACAGATAAAATTGAAGTAGTAGCAGAAACTGTAAAAACAGATGTAGTAGGAACATATGAAGTAACTTATAAAGTAACAGATAAAAATAATGCTACCACAACTAAAACAATTACAGTAACAGTAACAGAAAATAAAAAACCAGTAATTACAGCAGAAGATAAAGAAGTAATTCAATATAGAGAGTTAAAAGAACTAGAAAATGTAAGTGCAACAGATGAAGAAGACGGTAAAGTAGAAGTTAAAGTAAAAAATTCTACTGTAAAACTAGATACTCCAGGAACTTATGAAATAACTTATGAAGCAACAGATACCTATAATCAAACAACTACAAAAACAATTAAGGTTACAGTAGTAAAAGATGAAGCTCCAGTAATTCATGCAGAAGATAAAACGATAACACAAGGAACTAAGTTTAATGCTTTAGAAGATGTAACTGCCGAAGATAAAGAAGAAGGTAAAATAAAAGAAATTACAGTTGTTAAAAACGATGTAAAAGAAAAAGAACTTGGTAAATATGAAGTTACTTATAAAGCAGTAGACAGTTATAAAAACGAAACACTAAAAACAATCTATGTAACAGTAGTAGAAAACCAAGTACCAGTAATTCATGCAGAGGATAAAACAATATATTTAAATGAAGATTTTGATGAATTAGAAGGAGTTACTGCAGAAGATCCAGAAGATGGTAAAATAGAAAAAATTAAAGTATTAGAAAATAATGTAAAAACAGATGAAATTGGAAAATATAAAGTTATTTATCAAGTAGAAGATACTTTTGGAAACGTCGTAACAAAAGAAATTACAGTAACAGTAGAAGAGAAAAAGTTAGAAGAAAAAGAAGGCACATTCTATTTCCAATATTTAAAAGAGAGTAAAACGAAATTACTTCTTCAAGGATATCAGACAATTAAAGGTATAGATAACGATTTAAATACTAAGATTGATTATAAAATTATTTTTGAAAATATTAACAATGGAAAAGAAACAGAATTACCAGCAACAAGAATTACAAAAGAAGAAGATATACCAAAAGCAGTATATAGCCCAGATGGTAAAGACTACACTTATTCATGGTTTAATGCCGAAATTGATGTTGATGATTTAGAACCAGGAAATTATAAAATGTATGTAGAAGCAACATCAGATAAATATTATTCAAAATCACTAATAAATAATAAAACTTATAACAAACAAGCTACAAAAGTAGAAAGTAAAAATCATGCTGCCACTATAAATAATAATTATAATAGTCAAATTAGCTTTGTAGAAATAAAAGTTAGAGAAGATTTATTAGCTGACAAAACTAGCTCTTACATTTATAACCAATATGATAAATATACAGAATTTAATTTTACTGAAGATAATATGCTACATTTAAGAGGAAACAGTTATTCTTACGGTGCTGATTTATCACCAAGTCAAAAAGTCACAAGAAAAATTATCTTTGAGAATGTGGACACTTATAAAGTCTATACAAAAAATTTAGGAAGTATCACAACTGGAAATTATACCGTAGTATTACCAGTAGATGATAATTTGGATAAAACAAGAGCATGGTATGATCAAAATATTGATATATCCGATATTGAAAAAGGTAGGTACGTAATTTATATAACTACTTCATCTAATATTACTGACATTAGTGAAATGACCGAAAAGTTAGGAAGAAATTTAGATGATGTAAGAAAGACAATAAATGGAAAAACATATAGCTTTACAATAAATAAAAGTTATGGAAATAGAATAGAAATGATTGTTGAATAAAACTATTTAATTAATTTTAAATAGTTTTTTTATGAAAAGTTTTAGATAATGCGTATATAAATAGTAGAAAGGAAAACATATAATATGAATTCTACAACTTTATACGTAAAAGAAAAAATTATTCAAGTGATTTTTATCAATAATAAAGAATATATTTCTTTAACTGATATAGCTAAAACAGTTAATAAAATACATTCAGCAGATGTAATTAAAAATTGGTTAAGGAATAAAGAAACTATTGCCTTTTTAGGACTATGGGAACGATTAAATAATGAAAATTTTAAACTGGTCGAATTCGACCAGTTTAAAAATGAAGCAGGGTCTAATAGTTTTGTTATGACTCCAAAGAAATGGATAGAAAATACAAATGCCATTGGGATAATTTCAAAAGCAGGCAAATATAATGGTGGTACCTATGCAAGAAGTGATATAGCTTTTGAGTTTTCTAGCTGGATTAGTCCAGAATTTAAACTATATTTAATAAAAGAGTTTGAAAGATTAAAAGAAAAAGAAGCTAGAGAAAACAGAGTAGAATGGCATGCAACAAGAATTATATCAAAATTAAACTATTTAATTCATACTGAAGCTATAAAAAAGCATTTGATACCAGAATTAACAGAGAGTCAAAAAAATACAATATATGCAGATGAAGCAGATATATTAAATGTAGCTCTATATGGGATGACAGCAAAAGAATGGAAACAGCAACATCCAGATTTACCAAAAAATAAAAATATCAGAGATTATAGTGATTTAATAGAATTAATTATAATCAGCAATCTAGAAATAATGAATGCAATTTTGATAGAAAATAAAATTACACAAAAAGAACGATTAATTAGACTAAATAGTTTTGCTAAAAAACAAATAAATATGTTGGAAAAAAATAATCAAATATTAAATTTAGACAAAAAAAATAAAGGCTAAAGTAAAATACCTTTATTTTTTATTTAACAATAGTTACTGTAATTGTATCACAATAGTTTTTCCATTGACCATCTAAACTAATACAAACACTACCTGGCGTTGTATCACCATTAGGACAAGAAGTAACAAAATTCCAACTAAATTTATGATTAGGATTTAATTGAGCAATAATTTTTTTAGTTTCTTCTCCATTAGATCCTGCTTGAATATTTAAAGTATTTCCCTGAGATTTATCACAAGTTGGAGCAGGAGTAGGCTCTGGCTTAGATTCAGGTTTAGAAGTAGAAGAACTACCACTACTAGAATTACTAGAACTACTAGAAGAACTAGAATTATTTTCTTCTCTATATTCTGTAGCTTTACCACTACTTAAAGTAATAGTAATTGTAGTACCATTACTTACTTTACTACCAGCACTAATAGATTGTCTAATAACAGTATTTTTAGTTTTAGAACTACTTTGTGTTACAAAATTATAATTAAGTCCAGCATCTTCTAAAGCATCAATAGCTTTACTTTTTGTCATACCAACAACATTAGGAACCTTACATTCTTTTCCATCAGAAATAGTAACAATAACACTATCTCCATTTTTAATCGTATCACCCTTCTTATAAGAATAAGAAATAACTTGTCCTTGAGGAACATCTTCATTAAATTCATGCTTTTCTTCATAAATAATATTATATTTATCTGCCCATTCTCTAAATTCATCAAAAGATTTAAAATCTTCCATAACAAGTTGCCCTTTAGAAATAACTACTTTAATGGTAGTACCTTGTTCTATTTTATCACCTTTACTATAATTAGTAGAAATAACATCATTTTCTTTTACTGAATCATCATATTGATTAGTAAACTCTAACTTTAACTTATTTAAAACAACCCACTCAGTAATCTCAACCATACTCATCTTTTTTAAATCCGGTACTTTAATACTTTTACCTTTACTAATAGTAATAACAACTTTATCATCATCATTATCAACTTTTACCATAGTACCAGCTTTTTTACTTTGTTTAGAAACATTACCACGTTCTATCTTATTAGAAAAATCTTTTTCAATTTCATATTTAATTCTATGTTGTTTTAAATAGAAAGTAGCTTCAAATTCACTTTTATTAGTTAAATCAATAAGTTTTACATCACTATTATCTTTTTCTTCTCCTAAAGAAAAGGTAAGTTTTAATTCATCACTACGTTTCATACTACCAGATTTACTTTGTTCAATCAAGGTATCTTCTGCTTTTTCAGATTCCACAAACTCTACTAGAACATTATTTAAATAATTATCTAACACATAATTAACAACACGCTCACTATCCCAACCAACCATCTCTGGAACAATAATTTCTTTTTCAGGATTAGGACCATCACTAACTGAAACAGTAAGCTCTTTTACATCTTTAATTTTAGTACCTTCAGAAACATCTTGAGAAATAATATTATAAGCAGAAATCATATCACTATATTCATAATCTTGATTTAAAGTAACTTTATTTTTACTAGCCCATTTAACAACATCAGTTAAACTTTTACCAGTAAAATCTTCTACTTGACCTAAAGCAGGAATACTAACAAGATTTAATGTATTAACTCCTCCAAAAATATTAAATAATAGTAAGAAGAAACTTCCTAAAACAATAGTTCCTTTTTTACGTCTAGGATTAGTAACACAAATTGCTACAAACAAAATAGAAAAAACAACTAATAATAAACTACTAACTAAAGATGGAAAGAAATCTACCTGATCTTGTCCTTTCCATAAAGTAATACCAAAGAAAGCTAAACTACTAAGAAGTGTTAAAAATAAGAAGAAATTAACAAAAGGATGTTTCTTCTCTTTATGAGTATCTATTTTTTTTACTTCGTTAACCTTATTTTCACCTTTAACAACTTCATCTTTTTTATAATCATTAGTATGATAATTTCTATTCTTGTTTTTATATTTATAATTAGAATGATTCTTATTATAACTCATTTAACCACCTCATTATCTTATATATACATTATATAATATAAGGAAAAAAATACAAACAAAATAGAAAAACTAGACTGTAAAGTATACAAAAAAAGTAGAGTATGATAAAATAAAAAAGAGAAAGGTGAAAATATGAATACTTGGCTTAAGAAAAACTTTAATATACTTTTAATTATTTTTATATTACTACAACCCATATTAGATTTAATTACTGGTTTAGGAATCCATATTTGGAAAGTAGATATAACAATAGGAATTATTTTTAGAATGTTATTCCTATTATTAATATTATATTGTGTAATATTTGTATTTAAGAAAAAGAAAAACTTATTATATTATGGAATATTAATAATTTATGGATTATTTTATATGGCTGGTATTTTAATCTATAAAGACCAATCTTTATTTTTTTCTGAAATACAAGGATTATGCCGAGTATTTTATTTTCCAGTATTATTAATATCTTTATATAGTATAAAAGAAGAAATTAGAATAAGTAAAATGACTTTAATGGTAGTATTACTTACATATTTAGTATGTATCCTAGTACCAAATTGTCTAAATATAGGATTTGAAACTTATGAAATAACTAAAAAAGGAACTCTAGGATTTTTTAATTCTGCCAATGAAATTAGTGGTATTATTTCTTTACTTACTCCAATTATGATTTTAATTTTTATAAATAGTAAAAAAATAATACCAATAATCATTATTTCAATATTATATCTATATATTATTTTAACAATAGGTACAAAAACACCATTATTATCTTTAAGTATAACTATTTCTTTTACTTATTTATGGTTTATATATAAGGAAATAAAAGTAAAAAGAATAAAAAGAATAGGTATTAGTTTCCTTGCTTTACTAATATTTATATTAGGGTTAGCTTTGATAATGCCTAAAACAACATTCTATAAAAATATTAAAACCCACTTAAATTATTTAAAATTAGATAGTATTACTGAAGTATTTCAAAAAGAAGAACTAGTTGATCATTTTATTTTTAGTCAAAGATTAACCTTTATGAAAAATAGACAACAAGATTATTTAGAAAGTAATACGTATCAAAAACTATTTGGTATAGGATATTATAATGGTAAAAAAGAAGCAAAAGCAGTAGAAATGGATTATTTTGATATTTATTATTCTCACGGTATTCTAGGATTTATTATATATTTTGGAATCTACGGTTATTTCTTCTATTTAATAATGAAAGAAAAAAAGAAATTAGACTTTACTCAATATATGTTATATATAAGTGTTTTATTAAGTATATTCTTATCGTTCTTTACAGGACACATTATAACAGCACCAGCAGTAAGTATATTAGTAACAATATTATTATTGATGTTAGTAAAAGAAAAGAAAAAATGCCTTTTATTTACTGCCTATAGTTTAAATGTAGGTGGAATAGAAACAGCTTTAATAAATTTAGTAAATAGGATTAATCTAGATAAATATAATGTAACTATTATATTAGAAAAAAAAGAAGGAATCTTTTTAGATAAAGTAAAAAAAGAAATAAAAGTAAAAGAATTCAAAGTATACAATAATAAAAATATAATAATAAGAAAACTATTAAATCTAACTAAACGTACACTATTTATGATCACAAACTATCAAGTCTATGATTTTAGTTGCTGCTACGCAACATATAGCTTAAGTGGAAGCAAATTATCTAAAATAGCAAGTACAAATAATAGTATTTATATTCATAGTAATTATGAGTATTTATATCCAACAAAAGAACAATTTAAAGAGTTCTTTGATAATAGAAAAGTAACAGAATTTAAATATATTATCTTTGTTTCCAATGAAGCTAAACATACATTTTTAAAATATTATAAAGAAGAAAGTAAAAAATGTATAGTCTTAAATAATTTTATAAATGTAGATGAAATAATAGAAAAAAGTAAAGAAAAGATAAAAGAGGTAAAACCTAGAAATAAAAAATTATTTGTTTTTGTGGGGCGACTAGATGATTCTTCCAAAAAATTAGGACGAGCAATTCGTTTAATAAAAGAATTAAAAGATAGTTGTTTATGGTTAGTAGGAGATGGACCTGATAGAAAAGAATACGAAAAGTTAGTAACAAAAGAAAAGCTAGCAAGTAAAGTAAAATTTTTAGGAAAGCAAAAAAATCCATATCCATATATGAAACAAGCAGATTATATTTTAATGACTTCAGACTATGAAGGATTTCCAGTTACATATTTAGAAGCTATTACACTAGAAAAACCAATTATCACAACAATAGATGTCAGTGATGATAAAATTAATATTGGAAAAGATTATGCAGTGATTATTTCTAAAGATGAAAAAGAAATGTTAAAACAAGTAAAAGAAGTATTAAAAGAAAAAAAGATTCCTAAAAAGATAGATATTGAAAAATTACAATCAACAAGAATGAAAGAATTTGAAAAGTTATTTGATGGAGTGATTCAAGATGCCTAAATTTAGTATTATAATTCCAGTATATAATGTTGAAAAATATATAAAAAGAACCTTAGACCACGTTTTTAATCAAACATATAAAGACTTTGAAGTAATTGTAGTAAATGATGGCTGTACAGATAAAAGTATAGAATTAGCAAAAGAATACAAAGTAAAAATAGTAAACGACAAGCATGTAGGAGTTAGTGAAGCCAGAAATATTGGTGAAAAATATGCTAAAGGAGAATACTTATTATTTTTAGATAGTGATGATTACTGGGATAATAAAGTATTAGAAAAAATAAATGAATCACTAAAAAATAATCCAGATTTAGTAAGATTTCAAGTAAGAACAGTAACAGATAAAAATGAAAGTAAAGAGTATCCAGAAGAAGCATTTAATAATTTAACAGGAATAGAAGCATTTAAAAAAATTGTAAGATTTCATTATATAGAAAGTATTTGGTGTTATGCAATAAAAAGAGAATATTATGAAAAAGAAAAATTTAAATTTAAAAAAGATAAAATTCATGAAGACTTTGGATTAACACCACTAATAATTATAAAAGCCAATAAAGTAAATTCAATTTCCTATATAGGCTATAATTATTATCGAAGATCAGGAAGTATTATGAATACACCAGATTATAGTTGGACAAAAAGAAAAGTTCAAGACTTTTATGAACACTATCAATATTTAAGAAAAGAAATAGAAAAGGTAAAAGGGGATACAACAATATTTAAAAGCTATATAGCAAATAGTATGATTAAAAAAATTTGCGAATTAGATAAAAAAGATTATTTGTTTTATAAAAAAGAATTAAAAAAGAATAATATATTTAAAGATTTATTAACTGATACACTACCAAGAAAAATAAAAAAACTAATACTAACAATAAGTCCTAAAATATATTATAACTTAATAAAAAAGTAAGAGGTAATAACATGAAAAAAGAAAAAATATCCATTATTGTTCCCTGTTATAACGAAGAAGAATCTTTACCAATATTTTATGAAGAAATAACAAAGATAGCGAAAGAAATGAAAAATCAAGACTTTGAATTTTTATTTATTAATGATGGTAGTAAAGATAATACTTTAAAAATAATAAAAGCATTATCTAAAGAAGACGAAAGAGTAAGATTTATTTCATTTTCTAGAAATTTTGGCAAAGAAAGTGGAATGTATGCAGGACTTGAAAATGCAACAGGAGATTATGTAGCCATTATGGATGCTGATATGCAAGATCCACCAAGTATGATTAAAACAATGTATGAAGATATTAAGAATGACAACTATGATTGTGTTGCATTATGTAGTCCAAGTCACAAAGATTATGGATTAGTAAGAAAATTCTTCACTAATTGCTGGTATAAACTTATTGGAAAAATTTCTTCAACTCCTCAAGTGCCAGGAGCAAGAGATTTCAGATTAATGAAAAGAAAAATGGTAGATGCTATTGTTGATATGAAAGAATATAATAGATATTCTAAAGGCATCTTTAGCTTTGTAGGATTTAATACAAAATGGATTGAATATGAAGCTCCAGATAGAGTAGCGGGTAAATCTAAATTTAGTTTTTGGAAACTATTTAAATATGCTTTAGAAGGAATTTTAGCTTTTTCTACAACACCATTAGTAATATCAGCAGTAGTTGGATTAATTTTCTGTTTGATAGCTTTTATCGCAGTTATTGTGATAATTGTAAAGACATTAGCTTTTGGTGATCCAGTAGGAGGATGGCCATCTTTAGCATGTATGATTATGTTTGTAAGCGGAGTTCAATTATTGTTTTTAGGAATTATGGGAATGTATTTATCTAAATTATATTTAGAAGTAAAGAAAAGACCAATCTATATAGTAAAAGAAACAGAAAAAGAAAATATTAAGGAGAAGTAAAATGACAGATATTAGTATTATAGTACCAATTTATAATGCAGAAAAATATTTAAGCAAATGTATTAATTCTTTAATAAATCAAACAAAAAAAGAAATAGAAATTATACTAATAAATGATGGCTCAACAGATCGCTCAGAAGAAATAATAAATAACTATAGAGATGAACGAATTAAATATTTTAAAAATGAAAATCAAGGTATTGGAAAAACTAGGAATTTTGGTATTGAAAAAGCAACAGGAAAATATTTAATGTTTGTAGATAGTGATGATTATCTAAAAGAAGATGCTTGTGAAATATTATTTAAAAAGGCAGAAAAAGAAAAATTAGATCTTGTAATATGTAATTATTATAAAGTAGATGAAGAAACAGACAAGAAAGAAATAATCGAAATAAAAGAATTCAAAAATACAAAACTAAAAGATAATAAAGAATTATTATTAAATGTAAATTTAGCTCCTTGGAACAAATTATATAAAAGAGATTTAATAAAGAAAAATAAAATTAAATTTGTAGAAAATTTAAAGTATGAAGATGCACCCTTTGTAGTAGAAACAATGGATAAAGCAAAAAGAATTGGTCAAGTAACAGAAGCTTTAAATTATTATGTAATTCATAAAAATAGTGAAACAACAATTAGAGATAATAAAGTATTTGATATTATTGAAATTGTAGACAAAATTAGAAAATATTTTTCAAAAAGAAAAGATTATACTGAAATCATAAATAAACTTTCAGTAAGAATTTTAACAAACTATACAATTCAACAACGAATGCAACAAGATAAAAAAATAGCTAAAGAGTTTATTAATCAAACTTTTCAATATATGCAAGAAAATATTCCAGACTATAAAGATAATAAATATTATGAAAATAGAGGATTTTTAAGAAGAACAATCGAAAAAAATAAGCTTATAACTGATTTATATGTTAAACTATATAAAGAGGAGGATTCAACAAATGAAAAATAATAAAAAAATATTAGACAATTATTCAATGAAATTGTTTTTTATGTTATCAGGCTATTTTTTATTAGTGCTATTATTATATACATTGTGTCAATTTATAAAATTTAGAAATTGTTTAGGCATTGTACAAATATTAAGTATTGTAATTCCTATGATAGCTTTCTTGATATTAGAAAGAAACAAAAATAAAATAAAACCGATTGTTATAACAATAAGTATATTTTTATTTATGGTATTAATTCTTCCATTTATATATAATAAAACATATGATTTATCAGTAGATGGAAATTCTTATCATAAAACGGCAATAGCCCTTATAAAAAATGGATGGAATCCACTATATGAAGGCAGTGTAAAATTCTCTAAAGAAAATAATAATGTTATACAGATTGCGGATGATACCAATGTAGATTTATGGATAGAACATTATCCAAAAGCAACTTGGATAACTGCTGCAACAATATATAATATGACAGGAAATATTGAAAGTGGAAAATGTATGACATTAATATTTTCTATTATGTTAATGATTATCAGCTATAATTGTATAAATGCAATTTCATCAAGAAAATGGGCAATACTAGTATCTATATTATTAGCATTAAGTCCAATTACAATTGTGCAATTTTTTACATATTATGTAGATAGTTTAATGGGTATTTTATTTATAATTGAACTATTCTTACTATTTTTACTTAATTCTAAAAAAAGTATAAAAGAAAACTTATTAATTTGGATATCATTAGGAGCAATAATTTGTTTCTTTGTTAATCTTAAATATACTGGATTACTTGCTTCCGGTGTAGTTGCAGCTGTATTTTATTTCTATTGGTTAATTAAAAATAGAAAAGAAAAGAATTTTTGGAAGATTTTTAAAAATACAACTTTATGTTTTGTAATAATTTTTTCTACAGCTGTATTTTTCATTGGAGCTAATTCCTATGTAAAAAACACTTTAGACCATCACAATCCGTTATATCCACTTATTGGAAAAGATAAAGTAGATATTATTACAACAATGCAGCCAAAATCATTCAGTGAAAGGGGTATGATAGAAAAATTCTTTATTTCTCTATTTTCAAAGACACAAAACATAACATATTATGGAGGAGAACCAGAACTTAAATTACCAGTTAAAGTATATCGCTCTGAAATCAATGAACTCCTAGCTCCTGATGTTAGAATT
>CALVSS010000013.1 GCA_944359095.1 uncultured Bacilli bacterium
TTATCATATTGAGATTTTGCTTTAGCAGCAAGGGATTGTTTATTTGACATATCATCATACAAAGCTTTCTGAGCCGTCTTAACAACACCATTTGGATCAGTAATAGAACCTTTCTCACTATTATAAGTAGATCCATTTTCTCTAGCCCATGCATTTAGCTCGGCTTCAGAAGCATGGCCATCAACAAATCGATTGTATAAATCCTCAGCAGATGAGGCTTCTGCTTGACGAGCATACATATTGTCTTTAGCTTCTTTTACTCCTGAAGCAGTAACACCATATATTTTTCTAGCACGACTGATTCCAGCTCTTCTCATTAAATTATCATTTATATTATTTAATAAACCACCTTTAGCTTTAGGATCCCCTGTTTTAATCTGTGCAGCTATATCAGCACCAGACTGCCAAGCAGGAGGAGCTTTCTTTCCTTCTGCTGCAGCTCTTGAGGCTGCGTCAACATTACTAAGCATAGTAGCACCTGCCCCCGCCAAACCAGCACCGCCAACTAAAGCACCAGCACCACCAAGAATACCACTTAATCCAATATTAGACATAGCACCTTTAAGTCCAAGTGCATCGGTAATAAATTTAGGAGCCATTTTAGCAAATAAAAGTAAACCTATAACAATAAAGATAAATGAAAATACTCCAACCACTCCTGTAGCAGTATTAATAATAATACCGTTAACAATCATATCTTGAATTAAAAAGATAACAAAATAAACAATGGCAAGTCTCAAAAATAAATCTAAATAAGTAGATGTTAAAGCTTTTACCCAAGAGGCAAACATTCCATCTTTTGCAGACTTTGGATCAATATAACTAATAGCAGGAATAGGAGCTAATAATCGCAAGATAGCAAGTTTAATAGAACGAATAGCAATATCAACTGTAAATCCTACAAAAATTATTAAAACAAATACTCCTACAAATAAAGACCAAAGCCAATCGAATAAAAAGACATAACCTCCCTTTCCACCTAAAAATCTAACACCTAAGAATCCTTTCTCAATATCACAATCCGCATTAACTAAATTATCATTTAATAAAATAGAAGGACTAACATTTAGTTGATTATAAGTTTCAATAGCAGATTCAGCATCATCATTTAAGTCTGCACCGCAATACCAATTCTCTCTATTATTAGAATCATCATCTTCCCAGGAATCTTCTGGTTTCATATTAATACGTAAAAAACCTTTTAAAATAGTAGATGTAAAGATATTAGCTGATTTCTCTAGTTTTTTATTTTGTCGTTCACTTTCAGATAAGCCGTCACCTTCATCATTTGAAGTATCTTCAACGTCACCATCTGTTGTTCCTAAAATTAATCTTCCCAAAGTATTATTAGAAAGAATACGATCTTGTAAAGAATATAAAGTTCCAAACAAAATTCCATTATTATTAATATACTTCTCATAAGAATTAGCTTCTTCTACATCAGGTATACTAATTGGAACTAACACAGTTAATAAAAATAAAGCTGTAATTACCCTAGTAATAAAACTTCCAAAACCAGATTTAGCATCCATAAATTGATCAGGATTCATAATTCCTTGCAATATAGAAATAGAAAGTTTAAATACCATAAATACACCAATAATTAATTGAATTCGACCATAAAAATTCTTTATTGTTTCATTTTCAAATAATTGAGCACTCGCAACATTAAAGAAAATCTGATACATAATACTCACTAAGAAATAAGCACCCCTATTTAAGGCAGAACCTAAACTTCGAAATAAATCATTTATAGTACCAGCATTTGAAGTATCTGTCATTTTCCATCACCTACCTTATTTTAAATTACAAATTCCATCTGTTGAAATACCAAAAGTATTAAGTAATACACTAACAAGAGTTGGTATTAAAAACAACATAACAGCTAAAACTAAACGAATCATAAGCTTTTTTTCAGCCTTTTTCATCGTATCATCATCACTAGAAAAAATTGCTTTTGCAAAATCTACACTACTAAGTATAACAATAAGAATTGGACCTAATATTTTAATATAATTTAATATCTGTTGGACAAGCCAAGCAACAGATTCCTTATCTTCTGGATCACCTAACAAAGACTCACAATCACTTTCATTTCCAAAAGAATTCAAATCATCTCTTAATTCGTCTAAAGACACATCACTATTATTAGAATTATCTCCATTAGGATCACCAAACGCCCCACTAGCATAATTAGAACCATTCTGTTGACCATCTATCGTACTTAATTCATCTTTAGAACAAGAAGACTGACTTGTAGATAATTCATACGAATACCCATTTTTATTTTTTACAACACAACGATAAATTTGTGTAGGACACGTTGCTTTAGAAGATGAATAAATAGAATTAAGTAAAGAATCATTAACAGTAAAAGAAAACTTTTCACCATTAACATTTCCAGTAATAGCATTAGTAACCGGAACGAAAGTCTTACCATCAACACTCCACTCCTTAGTACCGTCAGAAAAAATTCTAAAGTATGGATATACATAACTTTTTCTATTATAAAATCCTACACTAGAACCCATACAAGTAGATAACACTCTCTTACTTTCAATCTTGTTTTCTTTTGCCCAAGAAGATAACTTTGGAGAACTAGATGCTATATTATAGCAACGTCCACTACAACTAGAATTTGAATTAGGATAAACTGTAACACCCAAATCATTTTCTTGAACAAAAATTGTTGGACAAGTAACAGTAGAAGAATTTACTTTAGAAGCATTATAAAAGATAGAAGAAAAACTATCACTATGATACCAAGCTCTACCATCTTTAGAATATAATGTACCATCAGTAAATGGAAGATCTACTTTCCCATTATCATAAACATCATAATTTAATGTAATCTCTTTACCATTTTGATTAGTAAATTGATAACTACAACGAACAATCTTATTTTCTAAAGCATTGGTATTATATGGAATACAAAATAAAATACCCAAGACAAAAATAAAGAAAGAAAATTTAAAATGTTTCATTGCCACCACTCCATATAAACAATTATACAGAATAAGTATATCAGAATAAAAAAAAAATAGCAATTATTTTGCTATTTAATTTACTATTTAATACTATTCCAACAATCAGCCCAACCAGTAGTATTAGTTTCAGAATCGTTACTAGTTCCCGTAGCAACTAAAGACATAACTAAACTTACAATGGTAGAAACGAAGAAGATAGCAACAGCATAAATACATCTTTTTACTAAACGACTTTGAGCACCTTTTACTTCCTTTTCATCACTAGAAATAACAGCTTTACCTAAATCAATAGTACCAAAAACAATTAATAAAATTGGAATACCTATTTGTACAATAGGGAATAATCCTTTCTTAATAATTCTAACAATAGGTTCTAACCCTCCGCAGTTGTCATCAACAGTTCCAACTACACCTAATTGAAATAAATTTAACATAAAATAACTCCCTTCAATATAACCTAATATTAACCTAAAATATAATATTTGTCAATATTACCTTCGAAATAACCCAAAGATTTTACCACTTTCTTTTTTTTCTTCCTTTTTAATAACTAACCCAAGTCGAGATAAAAAGTCATCCATAATAGAATTCCTTTTTCTCTCATCAAGTGGTGGCATATTATAAAAAACTTTTGTTTTAGCTTCATACTCAAAATCAGAAACATCTTTATTAGCTAATAAACTTTTATTTAAAATAAGTTTCTTTTGCTGAAGTCTAGAAAAAATATTAGGATTTCCTCTCATTAACTTATTTAATTTTATAACAGATGGTTCCAATAAATATAATACATCATCACAAGAAGAATCATCAGTACTATTATTTAAATCTAATAATATTAATGAAGCATTACCATATTTTTTTAATGCTTCAGGTAACTGACTAGCAGGAATAGAAATCATTTTTTTATCATTAAAATATTGAAAATCATGTTTATCTAATTCTATAGCAATAATAGAATCACCAAAATGATGCATTAACTCTTTTTTTAATATATAAATAAAAGTAGTAGCACCTGCATGTTCAGTAACATTACGTATACCTATAATCTTAGATCCACTTTCAACTTTTTCAGTAATACTAGTAGATGCATTATTCAACTGTTGTATTTGAGCTACATCTTTATAAGTATTAGGATGTTTTAATAAATATTTAATACCTTCTAAATTAGTAGTAAAATTATATATTCCCATAGAAACTAATTTAGATAAAAAAGAAGAAGTACAAACATCAGACCCTTCTGGTAAGAAAAAAACAATCTTTTCAACATCCAACCCCATTGCAATAGTTTGAAAACTTTTTACATCATGAAAATTTTTAATAGCTGTAACATCTAAAATCATTTTATTATAAAAAAAGTTTTTAAACATTTCTACAATTTCAGTTGAATCATAAACACCAGAAATACTTTTAATAATATCAATATCTAATCTTGATAAAACATCTCGTTGTTCATTACTAACTATAACATTCACAAGAATCACCCTATTCTATTCAAAACGAGTTATTAATTTTGTATTACCAGATACCTGAAAAATTCTTAAACCTGGCATAATTTTATTAATAATTGGAATGTCAATATTAATTTGAGTAACAACATTATAATAATATTGTTGATTATGTTCATTGACACTATCAGAACCACTCGCCTGAAATTCTTTATAGCAATATCCTCTAGTACAAGTATATCCATCTAAAGAAAAATTAGGGGCATTATACCCTACTTTCTTGATATATTCCGTAATTTTTTGATTGCATGTAGTTCCAGGATCACAATTTCCTTCATACTGCTCAATAGATGTAATAATGTAGTTTTTGACACGAAATGCCTTTGTATAGTTAACATTAAATGCCAAATATCCACATACTAAAACTAAAAATATAACTATTATTGATAAATTGACAATACCACCAAAAGCATCACGCATCCCCTACACCTACCTTTTATCTTCTTTCTAAAACAATATAGCCTTTATAATCACCACTAATATTTTCCCATTGCGAATTAATAGCATTTTGAATACTTGGCCACATTAACCAGAAAAAGCCAATAACAGCTGCAATAGCAATAAGAGTAATAACTGTTAAGTTTAATTCACCTGTTGCTGCTTTCATTAAAACATTCACATCCTTTCATATTCTATATTCACTTTATATTATACCAATATAACATTACTTTTACAATAAATTTTAAATACTTTACATATTAAACATCATCATCATAGAAATCAAAATAATAATCATAGTACCAATACCAGTAACAACAAGCATAACCATAGTTTGATTTTCCATATGATTTAAACGTTCTTTATATTTAGTTTCACGTGCTTTATTTTGTAAATTAGAAACTGTTCTAGAAAACATCATTAAACGTTCTTGTTTTCTTTCTTGAGAACCTAAACCTAAACGATATAATAAACGCATCATACGCATAGAATCTCTGACTGGATACGTATTAGCAAATTCCATATATGGATCAATAGTAGAATCTCCAGAATTAATTCTTTCAATTAATCTACGTAATCCGGGTTTAAATATTTCAGGAGCATCATCAATAGACTTTCCTAAAGCAACTGGAACAGTATAATGTTGGATTAAAATTTCCAAACTTTTTAAATAATAAGGAAGCATTACATCGATTTCATGTAAATGTGCCTTATAAAAGGACTTTAATTGTGTATAAGGCATTTTAAATACCAATGCCGCAACAACAATACAAAATACTACATTTAGAAAAGATAGCTGATTTAAAAAGATAAAAAGAAATACAATAGCAACAATAATAGCATACCAAATTCTTTTTCTAAATAAAATATTAGGATCAACATCTTCTCCATATCTTGCATAAACTAAGAAATTATAATCATCTTCCCTTAATATATCAAAGTACTTTTCATTATCAGCAATAAATTTATTTTTATCAATCGTATTATTATATATCAAAATAAATATAATAATTGCACCAACTACAACAATTTCTACCATTACTCAGCACCTACATTCTCATTATAATATTTTTCACCCTTTAATAAGAAGTATGTATTTACAATTAAAACTGCATGAAGTAAAAATTTAACATACCATCGATCCAACATAACCAAATATGTTTCACGCCCCAATAGATATTGTGTTAACATAACAAGTAAATATAACATAATACCAAACTGTAAAAAGGATTTATGGAAAGAAGCTCTTTCAATACGGTCACGATATACACTTTCAACAAGCATATCAATATCAAGTTGCATATTATCAAGAGACTCCATAGAGTTTTGAGCACCTTCTTTAGTAATTTGTAAAAATAATTGATGCATATTTTTTACTATATAATAAGGATAAAGATTACTCATATAATTTAAAGCTTCATCAATACTACCATTCTGATAAGCAAGTTCAATCATATGATCAACATCACTTTTTACGGGGTCCTCTAAAATTCCAGAATTACGTACCCCTTCCAAAGCTTTAACAAATGACTGCGTAGTTGCAAATTCCATAATAGTATTAGATGTATATACTTGAATTTGTTCAAATATGAATTCACTATATACTCTCTTACAACGTAAATAAGATAAATATGGTATAAACATAATAACAATAATGATATACACTAAAGAGATAAATAAATTATAAAAATATAAGTAACTAACAACTCCAGTAAAAGAAGCCATAACAATAACTTGAATAAGATATTGTCGAGGAGTATATTCTTGTCCTAACTCTTTTGTTTTCTCACGAACAACTTTAAAAGAATAAGGGGCAAATTTATTATAGGCTTCTTGTACTTGAGTAGTAATAAATTTACCAACATTCTGCCCTTTATAATTACGATAAAGTGCAATAATTGCTACTAATACAATTAGAAAAAGTAACTCTTCTAAATACATAAGCTCACTCCTCTCTATTCTAAACTACTTAAAGAAGAAAAATCTAAAGATGAATTTGTCAAATTAGAATTAACCTGCTGACCTGGTTCATTATTAAGATTAGATGAACCATTATTTCCAGTAACAATATTAGGAATAACAACAGATTGATTATTAATATTAGGAACAACTTCTATTGGTACAGGGTTAACACTTTGCTCAGAATTAACAACTGGAATAGGACTAACAACAGATACTGTATTATCCGTTGTAGCAGCAGTTTGTTCATTAACCACTGGAACTTGAACCTCTACAGGAGCAGGATTAACAACAGGTACTGTATTATCCGTTGTAGTAGCAGTTTGTTCATTAACTACTGGAACTTGACTAACCTCTACAGGAACAGGGTTTGAATTAGCCTGCTCATTAGAAATAGCAATCACAGGATGAGATACAGAAGCTGCATCACTAATAGATTGACTCGTAGGATTGTCATGTGGTTGAACGATAGAATCAACAACCGGCGTTATATTACTAACATTAGGAACACTCTTAGAAGCATCACTAACTACTTCCTTCTTGTCTTCTTTTTTATGATTTTCAATATACTCTTCTCGTTCAAGATCATCATGAAATGGTAAATCATCACTCAAATGTCCTGTAATAGAATTAATATCTATATTTTGATTTTCAAGATATTCAATTAAATGTGGACTAGGTTTACGAAGTACAGGTTCTTGTCCAAATAATTTTTGATAAATTATTCTAGATTGAGGCTTATTATTCTCATCAACATAAAACTCACATACTTCATCAACTTCACGATGAAATTTACCTCTTTCCTTACTATAATAAGCTTTAATATGAACCCCAAGTTGAATATAACGATAAATAGTATTTAAAAACTGATTAACATCCAAATCGGTTTCCATCAAACTATACAAACGATATGGTATAGAAGAAGCTTTATCAGCATGAATAGTAGACAAAATATTATGTCCAGAAGAAATAGAATTACGTACAGCTGAAACAGCTTCTGCACTACGTACTTCGGAAAGTAAAATCCACTTTGGATTCTGACGCATACAAGTAACTAAAACATCAGAATAACTAGCAACATTATTAGTTTTCATCGCAACAATATCACGTTGAGGGAAAATTTTATCCAAATGAAGTTCCAAAGTATCCTCAATAGTAATAATCTTTTCATCTGTTTTTGTATGACTCGCTAAATATTTAACAAACTCTGTTTTACCAGAACCAGTTTCACCACAAACAATAATATTACAATGTCCTTCAACACATTTAATCAAAATATCATGAATATCTTGAGTAAAATAATCATCTTTAATTAATTTTTCTTTTTCCAAACGAATCTTAGCAGGAGTTTTACGAATAACCATTGCAATTCCATTCGTCGCAATCGAAGGATGTACAAAGTTTAAACGTAACTCCGAAGATTCAGCATCCAAAAATGGCTTTGCATTATTGAATGTTGTTCCCATAACATTAGAGCATTGAAAAGCTAACTTTTCAACAAATTCAGGGGTAAGTCCTTGAACCTCAACTCTAAGAGAACCTTGAGTTAGAGAACGTACCCAAATTTGTCCATTATTATCAAAAGAAATATCAGTAATATCATCATTATCCAATAATGGTCTAAGTGGTCCGAAATCTAACTTATCAAAAATATTCTCGTTCATCTAACCCATCTCCTTTTTATTCTAACATTCTAACCAATACTTTCATCCCAATAAGTAACAGTTTCAATCCATTCACGAAGACTTTCACTACTCATCTTCAAATCACCAGGATTATCTTTTATACTTTCATTAGTAGGAACAGGTACAAGTTCAGAATCATATAATGATAAATAACTAGCTTTCTTAAGTAAAATATAATATTCTTCAGGTAAAGCAAACACTATCATAGCAGGTGTTCTCTGTTCATCTAAATTAGAGAATACTGGTTGTCCAGAAGAATCTTTAACAGCTAAAACTTTAACATTTTCTAAGAATTTACCATATTGCATTAACTCTCTTTGATCATTAGTAGTTGCAGCTTGTCCTTCAGTAGCTTTTCTCGTAATTCTTAAATAAATATCAATATAATTTCCTGGATAAATAGAGTTACCATAAGTAGTCTCTGTATTAACCGGCATATTATATAGTACATAACCTTTTGGATAATCCAAAATGATATTAGCAGGTAATTGTTCCTTTTCAACTACTTGTCTAGAGTAAAATAAACTACCCTCAGGAATTAAAGTATCTGCATCTGAATACTTATCTATAATATCAGCTTGATTAGTAAGAACATCACCAGTAAGCATAGAAGGTGGAACCTCAATAGTTCCAACCATCTCTGAAGTTATTTGAGTTCCAGGATTAATCTGCTCTTTCGCATATGGAACAGAAATTGGATTTACTGCTGCCTGAACTCTCATATTATATGCAATATATAATACTAAAACAGCTACCACAACACCAACAACGGTTACAGTATTTTTATTTGACAAAAACTTTTTAATTCCAACACCGATATTTCCCATTTTATCCTCTCCTTTCTCTAATCCTCTAAAGCCTTACCAAGATCACTATCAAAATCTTTTAACTGATTAGTAACAAGTGGATCTGACTCATAGGTGTTTTCCAAAATAGCATCAAGTTTCGTAGACATTTCCAAATTACTTCCTTTAAAACTTAGTACAGTAGAAGAATCTACTTTAACACTAACTTTTGGAGGAACCTCATTCAAATCATAAAATGAAAGTTTATAATTTCTAGTAGTATCAACAGAATCTGCAAAACGTCTTATAAAGCTTTCTACAAATTTTTCTTTATCCATACGAAGTAACCCATTATCACGATAATATTTAACATCAATAGCATCAATCATAGCAGCTTCAGAAGTTTCCTTCACCAGGTAGTAATCTAACTCACTACCTGATGAATAATTGGAAATAATATTAATCATTAATAAAGTTGCTAAACTAAGTATTATAATACCAACAGTTAACATTGCCTTATTCATAAATTAATTAGCCCCCTTCCCTTCATTATTAATACCAGGAGTACCACGTTTACCAACAGCACTACCAAGGTCATCTAATAAATCACTGACATAAGAAGTAACACCATTCTTATCTGTAGTTTTACCACTATACTCAGTATAAGAAGATTTTTTCTTATTAGAATTTCTAATATCACGTAACGCTTCAGTGTCTAAAGTAATTTCATAATCTAAATAATCATCATTATAAACAGCATCACCTTTTGTTTGAATAGAATTAATTAAAGCTAATGGATCAACTTTATAATTAGGATTTTTACTATTCAAAGAAGTAAGAATTGAAGCATCCGTATTAGTCATATCCAAAGTCCAGTTATAACCAGGTTGACGACCAGTAGAACTTAACTTACTACTATTAGCATTGGTAGAATTTTTACCTTCAGGGAACAAATTATTTAAATCTACAATTCTAAATGCATAATCTTTAGTAGAAATCGTTGTAGGTGAATCATCATCATCACCGCCACCAGGATTAGGGTTATCACTACAACAACCATTACTGTCAGGAACACAAACTTCATTCTTCAATGCATAGAAACATTTGATGTCAAAATCCCAACCAAAATATCCAAAATCAGTAGTAGATGCATGAATATTATATGTAATATCATTGCCATTTCCAGAATAACAAGAATTCTTTATCTGACTCCATTGCCACCAATTTACATTAACACTTTGAGCATCTAATGGAATACAGAATTTATCTTCTTTATAATGCCAAGCCTTTTCATTAGAAGGTCTAGTAAATGAAATCTCACCAGTCTTATTATTAATCCAAGTACCAGGGAAACTCCAAGCAGCTTGATACCAGTTTTTAGCACTACCATCATCATAACATCCAGCATATCCATCTTCATCTGTTGGATCAACAGTTAATTCAGGAATAAAGATTTCAGTACCAGATGGAGAACTTGTAACACCTTCACCATGACTAGGTAAAGTAGCACTACTTACTCCAGAACTTGATAATGGGAATTCTTTTGTTTGTTTTTTACCCTTACCGTCTGTATAATCAACACTAATTGTAAAGTGAGCAGTTTTAGTTGTACAAGATGCAGCAGCAGAACATGTAGCAATAGCAGCATTATATGCTTCCAAATTTTTAATTGAATCTTTTGCAGCATCTTCATCATTTAAATAGCTATCTTTAGAACATCCAGTCCAAGAACAAGGATCATTACAAGTACCAGTAGAATAATTAGCACGTTTAAATCCATCAGCACCAGCTACATAATAAATATTAGGATAATATGAAATTGGTAATTTCAAATCATTAAAGTCATGTTGATTATATGTTAAATCAGCTTCATTTTCCAAATACCAACGACCATAAGTAGATTTTTCTCCAGCATGATTCCATATAATACTATCGCCTTGCCAATCATATCTTCCATCATAACCAGGGAAAGGATTTGCATATTCCACTCTCTTAACAGTAGCATCACCATAACGAATACTTAATGGATCATAACTTGCACTATCATCCCCATAAACCTTTTCATAACATTTTTGGCTACAAGAATCCGTATATTTTCCACCATCACAATCTAATATACAAGAGTCAAATTCATCGTTTGGTCCACCTTGACGAAGATCACCTGTAACATTCTGACAGAAAGGTGTAGGTGTACAAACACTTGGTGTAGTAGGAGGAGTTAATTTTAAACTAGAATTACAAACCACCCTACTAGTAACACGTACTTTGTATTCAAAACATAATCCCGCTTTAGAAGCAACTGGTGGACCATATTCAACAACTACAGCCTCTTCACAAACTCTACTACAAGATCCTCCAGAAGAAGATGCAGTATTACCAGAAGTATAATGATAAGTATAATTTATATTTTGAACATCTTCAGATTTAGCATAATAATAGTCTTTATTAACGTAATAATCATCATCAGTTGCTTTTTTATCCCAAGCACAAGTCAATGTACCAAGATTAAGATTTTCAAGACTACCATTCTGAACATAACTAGAATAATCATGTCCTAAATTTAAAGCCTTAGATTTAGCATCATTAAAGGCAGTCATAAAACTTTCAGAAACAGTATTTCCAATATTTAATGAACTAGAACTCTTAATAATATTAATAGCAGAAGCAATTAAAGATGCAGTCTGAGCCTCTGTATAATTAAAAGTAACAGGAGCATTAGAAGTACAATAAGGAATAATACTATTATAAGTAATTTGTTGATCACTATTAACAGCAGTATAATGATAGTTAGTAATATCACTCTTGCTAACTCCTGCTTTATTTAAAAGATCTTTATATTGATCATATTTTTGACCTGTTCTAAACACTTCACAAATTCCATTATAATTTGAATTAGCTACTTCATCACGTTTATCTTTTTTTGGCTTAAAGTCTAACCTTATATCAGTTTGATAAGTACCAACTTTCTCACCTAAAGAATTAGTAGTAGCACTATCATAAGCTAAACACTTAGAATCACTTTCTGCTAATACTAGATGAATAGTAAGACTACCATTTGCAGATTTTAAAGAAGCAATTTCATACGGATGCTCTTTAGAAAGATAACCCAATGAATTCATATCAGTAGATATTAAATTACTAACATCAGTATAATGATAGGAAGAATCAGTTGCATAAACACTGCCAACCTTAAAAGTACCATTTTTTACAGATATCGTAACTGTAGAAGAATCATTATGATAATTAACTTCGATACCATAAAAAGTACCCATCTCATCTACACTAACACATTCTTCTCCAGTCGTTGTTGGAGCTATTGTTTCATTTTTATCTGTCGTTACAGTCTCAGGAGAAAAATTAATTTTTTGTACTCCAATATAAATGACAAAAGCAAAAGCTAAAACAACAAAGAAAACCCCTATAAATATTCTTCTATGCTTTATCATTATTCTCTCCACCTTTCATAAGTTTAGCAATTTCTTTATAATTACTTGTCTTTTTAACACCATAATTCGTTTTTAATTCACCATCACGAATCATTCTAGCATCTACCCTAAGTTCGTAGTCAGTATGTACTCCAAACATTCTCGTACAAGTAATTAAAGAAATTAACTTATCGTTTTCATTAACATCTATATTAAACTTGAAAATACTATCTTCAAGTGATTGATTAATATAATCTTTCATTTCAATAGCTGTAAGATTTTTTCTAACAAATACATCCGTATCACCATGTTCTGGAAAAGAAACAGCGTATACCTTATAAATATAATCTTTTCCCTGATAAGTGTATTGAATATATTTATTATCTTTAACAAAGTCTAAATAAACAAAGCTCATCAACGATTCAAATCGCCTAGAATTTTCATCCGCCATTTTAGGATTAGCAGATAAATTTAAAATATTATGACCAGTAATATTTACTTTATTTAATAACTCATCAGATTTTACCTCATTCCAAGCAAAATCTTTAGTAATATCAGAAAAATCATATCCTGGAGCATAAATAACTGGATAATCAATATTAGTACCTTGTACTCGAATCCATCCAATTGTTTCATAATCATCTGTATCATTTTTTTCTTCTTCTAAAACCTGTTCAGCCCTAGGTTCAACTGGATAATAGTCATAAAATATTAGAAAAAAGAATGCACATAATAAGCAGAAAAAAGATAGAATCCCTATATATAGGAAAACTTTCTTTTTTCTTTTTATAACCAATATGACATTACCATATTTCTTCATCATAACACCTACTTACTAATAATAAATGGATCTTCAAAAGTACCACTACCACGAACAATTTCACATTGCTTATCTAAGAAAGCAACTGGTCGAACACCAAATCCAGTATAATCATATAGTTTACCATACAATACTGTACCAATATCAGCAACCACTGCTTTCGTATTCTCCATCTTAGAAGAATTAATATACCAATAAGACTTCATAGTAAGAGAATTAAAATCAAAAGCAGAAAACATTTCATACATATCAGGAGCTGAAAATTTAACTTTATATTTCTTAGTACTAGATTCTTCTTTATATTTAATTGCTCGATTATAAATAGGAACTTCAATTTCTTTTGTTACAAAATAATCAGATTCAAGATAATTAGGAATTTGATTATTAATAAAGTATCCTACATTACCTCTTTGCTTAGGATTATATATTTTAGCTTTATCGTCTGTTTGATAATATGTAGTAACTGGAGTATATCCATCATAAATAGTAGTATCAGCAATAACTTTTGTAGTGCCATCATCTTGAGAATCAACGATTCTCCATAAAATTCCAGAATAACTAATATATTCACCACTTTGTCTTGTATTGACCTTATCTCCTACTTCACCAGCTTTAAAATCACCAATAGAATAAGGATTATCTTTACTACCATCACCAGAAACAATTAAAACATCTCCTTGAATAGTCAGAACTGGTCGAACACCAAAATTATAATTTTTATCAAAGCTCATATAACGACTTGTAACACCATAGAAAAACTCTCTAGTAGTATAAGCATTAGTATCATCTTTTTCATTTCTCACCCAAGAAATACTTTCAGGAAATAAATAATTATCAGTAACATTTCCCGCTTGATTATAATCACTAGCAGAAAGAATAGATACATAAACATCTTTTGTATAAGAATCACACTTTGTAATTCCAGCAATATTATCATCCGTTGCTTTCATATCACAATATTTATTTTTAACAACATATTTTTTAGAACTGTTAGCAATATGATCATAATAATATTCTAACCATTCATCAATAGCAGAATAATTAACATTACTAACATCTTGTTCAGCAACAATTCTTACATTATCACCATCAAGTCCTAAAATTCTAAACACCATACCAGAAAAATAAATATAATTATTGACAGTTAATCCAGTATAAATACCAGTATTATTCGTTTCTTCTTTTACTGTAGTATTTAGCCGTGAAACAACCTTTACTTTTCTAGTAACTTTAGAAATATTATTTAAACTATCTTTAGCTGTATATGTAACTTTATAAGTACCATTAATATTAGTATTAACCTTACTAGCATCAATAGTAACATCTTTAATATCCATTTTACCATCAGTATTATCAACTACACTTTTAACACCTAGTTCTTTATATTTAGTTCCCCTATCAACAGTAATTTCATCATCACCATTTAAAATAATCTCTGGGCCCTTGTGATCAACAAGAGAAGAAATAACACCACACTTCAAATAAGTATAATATTTATATTCCCCATCTTCTTTTCTTACCTTAACCCAACTTTCAGTAATAGAACAAGGATTTTTAGAATATGGAACATAAAAGTCTTCTTTTAAATAGGCTTGATCAAACAATTTTTGAATGGATAAAGTCTTAACTCTAGTACCAGTTGGTAATTCTGATTCATTCAATTCAAAATATCTTCTAGCAGCATCTTCTGCTTCTTTTTCATATCCTTTAAATTTTAACAATGGAGAAATAACTAAAAACCATAAAAACAGTAGGCAAACGATAACAACACATGCAATTTTCAAATACTTGATTAACTTCTTATCCATAATAAATCTCCTTATTTTAATCTATAAACATATTTCCTGTTTCTTATCGTATATACCAACCGAATCTCACTAGCTTGCTGCAAATCACCTGGAACATCAAAATACATATAATTACCATTGTAATGTTTATCAACAGCATCAACAACATTGATACTCTTATTCTCACCCTTACTATCTATATAATTAATTTTACCATATTCCATAGAAAAGTCAACGAATTCTTCACCAGTAAATGTATCAGAAGTAAAGAAAAGTTGTAAAATTACATTCCCATTTTTAGCACTCAAAGGATTATCAACTTTATAACAATCATGGTTCTTTAAACAAGCTAATGTAGAATAAGTAGTAGACGTAACAAAAGTATAATCTTCTATAGAAAAACTAGCCTCTTCTTCACTATTTAACTGTAAGATTTCCTCTTCCCTTAAAACCTTAGTTTTTTGCTTTTCAATTTTTGTAAGATTATCAACTTTTAATTTAATTTTTCTTAAATGAGGTTTATTATTTTCAATCTCTTGATAATAAAGAACAAACTTATTACTATCTAAATCTTTAT
Source organism: uncultured Bacilli bacterium (assembly GCA_944359095.1). Taxonomy (GTDB): domain Bacteria; phylum Bacillota_I; class Bacilli_A; order RF39; family UBA660; genus Faecimonas. The sequence continues at coordinate 15,969 of CALVSS010000013.1, forward strand.
CTACTTTAAAAATCATAATAAAGCGCTTAGATTGCCCATTATTCAAAGTTAATTTTTCTAAAGTAGTACCTAAATCTTGAAAATCATTAGAATAGGTACGATACGTTTGAGTATAATTATTTCTACCATTCATAACATGAAAACGATTAAAATTAACAACACGAGAAGATGCATTATTAGTAATTGTAAGATCTAAAATAACAAAATCACTATCTTTAGAAACAACGTCTCCATGATAATCTTTATCAGTAAAATAACTATGATGAAGAACAATAGAATAACCATTTGTAGAAATTGTATCCCCCTGTGTATAAGACTTATTAATAATAAAGACAAATCGATAAATAGAAATAACACAAACAATAACAAAAACAGTAACAATACTATTAATAACAAATTTATGTTCCGAATAAACATAACCTATATTTCTTTTTAACCGTCTAAATAATCTTTTGATACTATTTTTATCAAAATTAATACTTATCTCAATTTCTTCCCTATCATCACTAGTTAATTCCAAAAATTCTTGATCAGATTTAAAATCAAATTTATTTAAATCAAGTCCCAAAATACGCATAATTAAAATAAGAATAACAATATATTGAGGAATTGTACCCATAAATAATAAATCATTAATAGCTCGAATACCCGTAGTACCTGAGGCTTCATCATATCCAGAAAAAAGCGTAATTGTTAAACAAAAAGTAATAAATACAAAGGCATAACCAACAAGAGGAATTAAATATAATTTCCAAGGCTTCTTTTTATGCCATAATAAGACAACAAACACACAAGAAAGTGCAATTAATACTAGTAAAACGATTAAGGCAAAAACACTAGCATATTTAGTAATAGGTTCATAATAAGGATCATAAGACTCTAACTCCAAAAACTCAGTAACAAAAGAACGAGTTTGCATAGACTTATAATAAATAAAAATACATAAAGCAAGCATGAATACATGAATTCTTCTAAAATGCTTAATTAAAAACGCATATGGTTTTCTAATAATCATAGGAACACCCTCTATTCTTATTCTCTACCAGTATAACGTATTTTTGATTATTTTTAAATAGTTTTAAGCAAAAAAAATAAATGAAGTAAAACTTCATTTATTGAATAGCAGTAATTTCTACTTCATAGCAGCCATTAGGACTATCAACAGTTACAATATCTCCAACTTTATGATTGAACAAAGCTTTAGCAATAGGACTTTCATTAGAAATTCTACTTTCAAATGGATCTGCCTCTTGACTACCAACAATCTTATATTCATCCTCTTCATCATCATCAACATATTTAATACTAACTGTATTACCAATGCTTACAGAATCAGTAGAAACATCAGAAATAATAGACACATTTTCAAGCATCTTTTCAATTTGTTTAATTCTAGCCTCAATAACTGCTTGCTCATTACGAGCAGCATCATATTCTGCATTTTCTGATAAATCACCTAATGCACGAGCTTCCTTAATAGCTTGAACATTCTCAGGACGTCTAACATTAATTAAATCATCCAATTCTTTCTTTAAATTATCCAAACCCTCTTGTGTTAAATAAACTGTATTTTTATTTTTCATAACAATATCACCTCATTATGTTTATTTTTAAACTCAACTTGCAAAAGTATATCATATTTAAAAAACTTATGCAAGTACTTTTAAATTATCTGACTGTTTTAGATTTAACATACGTTAACC
>CALVSS010000014.1 GCA_944359095.1 uncultured Bacilli bacterium
GCAAACTCTAAGACAAACCCACAGGCTGTTTGGGAAAATCCTGCTGTAGAGCACTCTGCTGGTGTTGACATATTAGCTATTCTTATCGTATGAGTTCCAAAACTTCCCATATCGACTTCTTTGGTATCTCCTACTTGATAATAACTAGTATTGCCACTTTTTACGTTAGAAATAATCGTAGACCAAGAATCGTTTGCAAAACTAGGTTTTAACACCTTCGTAGTTCCACCAATTTGTAACTTCGTAGATAAATAGGCATATCCTATACCAATAAACAAAGCTAATACTAAAATAATACTAAAAAAAATTTTTGATTTGTGATACCTCATAATAATACCTCCTAATGTGTCTCAAAATATTCCGTTAACCAAACACTTGGATATGCAATATATGGAATTCTAAAGTCAACAACTCCTAAAATATTTTGAAATTGTAACTCTATATCATCTCTGCCATTATTAGCGTCGCCTTTCGTATAATAATAAGTAACACCATCTCTAGATTTAATATCAACCAATCTATGAATTACTTTTTTCTCAGGTGCTAAATAAACAATAACATCTCCAATTTCAAGATCCTTAGGATCATTTACTTTATGAACAATAACGGCATCTCCCTTATTAATTTTAGGCATCATAGAATTAGATCCAACCCCTAAAATAAACACTGGGAAAAATCCTGAAATTAAACCAACTAAAATAACAATAAATACAATAATTGGTATATCAGCAAGTTCAATACCTTTTTTATAATAAACTTTTTCTTCCAAATTATAATAACTACCAATAATTCTAGATGCAAAGATAAATAAAAGAATTGGCATACAAATACCCAACATAGAAGTAATATAATCACCTAAATCAGGAATATAAGGTAATACAAAAGGGTAAACGTCCATAACCAAGCGATAAATTAAAGTAGGACGATAACCAACATGATAAGTTAAATAACTTAATACTAAGTTTTTAAATATAATTGGTAGAATAGATGCTGTTGTTACTTCAAATACAGTAGCAGCATCTGTAATATCAAAACTTTTTACAGAAGTAAATAATTCAAATAAAATTAATAATATAACTCCTAAAGATAAAAATTCTTTACTATCTTTATTAGCATTAATAAATACATAACGGAAAAACTCTACACAAATAATAATAATGATTGGAGCAAAAATATTATTAAATATAGTAGGTAATGCCATAGAATAAGCATTCTTTAAAAATCCAAAGAAAAATCCTAAAATATAAGATATAGCAAAGAAAGCTCCTATTTGAAGTGTTGTAACAACAATAATATTTCTCTTTAAAGCATTATTCTTATCAATTTTAAATCATAAAAAATAAATAGCTAAAGCCAAAAATAGAATCATGAAAGATGCACTAATAGAATCTCCAATATCCAATAAATACTTCATTACAACAAATCTATAAATCAAAGTATAGATAAAAAGTAAACTCAATAAAACTATATTACGCTTAGTACGACTCATTTTAACCACCTCTTACTCATTCTTTTATTATATAAATGCTTATATAACAAAAGAATAAGTATTACCTCATTTGAGGTAATATCTTATTATTTTTGAACATAATTTAATGTAAAGCTCAAAGCTAATGGATCTTCTACTGTTGGTAATGCAGTAATATCTTTCTTAAACTCTAAGCGAACCTTAACTTTTTTAGTAGCTCCATGAGCTAAAGTATCATTTGCATTTAAAGCTGAACCATCATCACTATAAGTAACTTTATAAGTTACATAAGATTGTAAATTTTCTGGAATTGCTGGAATTGATGGCTTAGTATTTAATTTTGCATCAATAGTACCATCATTAACTACATCAAAAGTAAATTCATAAAAATCACCTGGAGTATTTAAATCAACTGCAAAAGTAATTGTATCAGTACCAGAAAGCTTTGCAGGTGTAGTAGCATTAGCAGAACCACCAGTTACTTGAACATTTTCTAGATGTACATCCCATCTAGCGTTATTGGCAATATTAGATGTACCATTAATATTTAATGTTTTTGATAGTGCTGCGTATCCAACACTAACACCAATGACTAATAATAATAGTAATAAAACAAATAACTTACCATTACCATTCTTTTTACGATTATTCATGTTTTTCCTCCTCTTTATTTAAATATACTCTATCCTAATTATTATATTATTTTTGAACATATTTCATAGCAAAATTTAAATTTAAAGTACCTAAATCAGTAGGTAATTCAGTTATATCTTTTTTAAACTCTAAACGAACTTTTACGGTTTTAGTTTCCCCATGATTTAATGGATCATTACCAGTTAAAGCTCCGCCTTCATCATAAGTAATAGTATAAGTTACATACTTTTGTTGCTCAGCTGTTAAAGTTGGAAGTGTTGGCGTACTAGATAATTTAGCATCAATAGTTCCAGCATTTGTTACATCAACAGTAAATTCATAATAATCACCAGGAGTATTTAAATCAACTGAAAAACTAACTGTATCTCCTTCAATAACTGCTGCTTTTGAAGCATTAGCAGAGCCTGGAGTTACTTGAACATTAGTAAGATGAATATCCCATTTGGCATTATTAGCAATATTAGATGTACCATTAATATTAAGTGTTTTTGAAAGTGCAGCATATCCAATACTTACACCAATAACCAATAATAACAAAGCTAATACAAAAAACTTACCATTACCATTACTTTTACGATTATTCATAAACTAGCCTCCTCATATAATATTTTAGGATAAAGCATTTATCTCTACCCTAGTAAAAATTTATCACATTTTTTTTGTTAAAGCAATATAATTTACTATTTTTGAACATAGTTCATTGCATAATTTAATGTCAAACTAATAGCAGAAGATGGTAAAGAAGAAATATTTTTCTTAAATTCAAGACGTACTCTAATTTTTTTTGTTTGACCATGCGTTAAAGTATCATTAGCAGCAGGTGCAACTCCACCATCGTATTTAATCGTATAAGTTATATACTTTTGTTGTTCTGCTGTAATAGTTGGAAAAGTTGGCGTACTTGATAATTTAGCATCAATTGTTCCGCCATTGACAACATCTACAGTAAACTCATAGAAGTCACCTGGAGTATTTAAATTAACAGCAAAATTAACTGTATCTCCTGAAATTGTAGCAGCCTTAGTAGGACTTGCAGAACCTGGAGTAACTTTAACATTAGCTAAATGAATATCCCATTGAGCATTATTAGCAATATTAGAAGTACCATTGATCTTTAACGTTTTAGATAATGCAGCATATCCAACACTAACTCCAACAACAACTAATAAAAGTAAAAGAATAAAAAGTTTACTATTACTTCTATTTTTATTTCTACCCATTTGAACTCACCTCCTTATAAATATCTACTAGGTAATTTACTACCCTAATAAAATTATAACACAACTTATAATAATTCTATCTCTTTTTTTTCTTTTAATTCAATAATACTGTCAACTGCTGTCTTAATAGAATGATTTAATCGATAAATAAATATACAGACTTCATCCATATCAATAAGTAAAAATATACAATCAGAAGCCTCTTTATAAAAATAAATTGGTTTTTTTATTTCAGCTTGAGCATCAATTAATTCTTCCATATTTTTAACCAATAATATATTTTTATCTTTTAAATCAGGTATATTTTTTACTTCAACTAAAATACCATCATAAGTATTTAAAATATCTTTTACTGAATTTTCATACTTAATCCTAGGACTTTTACTTCTAAGAGAATCAATGATTAAAAGAATTATTAATACAAAAGTAAAGCTTCCTGTAATAATAGAATAATTATATAGTTGAAAATAAATAAGTATAATAGTAGAAATTAAAAAAATAAAAATAATAGATATTAAAATTTTTTTATTAATTTGAAACACAAAATCAACTCCTAAACTCATTATTATTATGGAAAAGTAAAAAAATACTATACAAAAAAAGAATTAATTTTTTTTAATTCTTTTAATAACCATATCTTAATATTTCAAATGTCGTTTGATAAGACACTTCATTTGCAAGTGCTTCTTTAGAAGTTGCATAAAGTAAATCAAAAAGATGACTTTTTCCAAATCCAATATCTCCACCACGATCTAAGACAATACCAATAAATTCATTAAATTTAGAATTTTTTACTCTAACAATAGTTCCTAAAGGATAACTATAATCTCCTGCTAAAATACGGATTTGTCCATAAGTTGGATCTACATAATAGATATTTCCATTTAACACATTTTGTCCAGAGGCAACAATTCCTGAACAGCCATAGCAATCTGGACCGTAACCACTGAGATTACCAACTTGTGTTTCTAATACATCGCTAACTGGAGAACTAGAAGAAGGAGCTTCTTCGGCAGTAATATCTAAAGTGATATCTTCTACCTTCTCTTCCTCCACTATTTCCTCATCTTTAATTTCTTTTTCTTCTACTTTAAAAGCCTCTTTAGAGACTTCTGATTCACTACTTTCTTCTTGAAGTTCTCTATATTCCAATAAATCAGAACTTTTAAGTTTTCTAATATCAAGATTAGTAGATATTGTTGAAAAATTAATTCCTTGAATACCAAGAATAACCAGATAAGTAACAATACCAAGAAGAAAAAGAAAACTTAAAATATAACTAAAAATTTTCATAAAAAAACTCCTTGCAAATATTACTATAGCATATTTACAAAGAGTTTACAACAGATTGACAAAAATTACCAAGTGTCAAATTGTAAAGTGCTGTCTATTATTGAACTTTACATTCGTAACCAGACATTTCTAAAGACCTTTGAACACTACGATAACTATCTCCAGCTTTAGCATTAGGATAAATTCCTCCTGCTTCTATAAATGCTGTTGATAATAAACTAGAATCAAATTTTATTAAATTAAAGTACTGTGTTTCCACCATCTGATTACGAGATAAATCACAACTAACCGTAACATTCATAGAAGGATCAACATTATCTTGTAATAACTGGCATTCACTATTTCTTTCATATAAATAATCAGCATTACCCTGTATAATTACAGTGTGCTCCAAACTTTCTACTTTTTTATCTCTAAAAGAATAAATTTCTTCATATTGATAACTATTATTATGATCATCATGCTCTAAAGTACAAATCAATTTACCAACTGTAACTTCCTGAACTACAGAATCTTGATTATTACTAGAAAAATATTTAAAAACTTTTTCTGTATAAGGAAGAAAAAAGATAGCAATTAAAATAACGACAAATAAAATAAGTAAAGTAACAGGTCGAATTCCTTTACCCTTAGGAGTACTAGGTACTTCCTGATTAACAGGGGCTGGACTAGGATTAGGAGAAGGACTTGGAGGTGTAGCAACTTCCTTAGGTTTTACAAAAGTATCATTAGGCGCAATTCTAGGAGAGTTGGCATTCATCCCAGTAACAGATGGTTTAGAAGAGTAAGGAGAAACTACTTCTTTATGATGGATATTTTGATCAGTACTAGGAGAGGCTTTAGAAGTATCGTCTAAATCATCTAAAATTTCAATATCATCATTATTATTCATAATCAGTCACCTCACTTACTTCTTTCACAAGTATAATTACTAGAATTCATTTCTTGTTCAATATCATCTATATTTTGTAAATAGCGATAATTAGGATAAGTACCACCTGCTTCTAAATAAGCAGTAGTAACAGAATCCACATCAATAGCATCATAATTTATGACTTGTTTATTTTCTAACACCCCATTACTTAAACTACAAGATACAAATATACCTTCCAATTCCAATGTCTGTTGATCTAATAAATCACAAGAAGACTTCATCTCAGATAATTGTAAAGCATCTAACTGTGCATCACCCTTAGTAACAGTAGTAAATGTAAGTTGATACATTTGTTTATTTTTAAATTTAAATGCTGCTTCATAGGAATAATCAAGATTATCATCATTAGTATCTAATTTACAATATAAAGTCCCAGAAGTAACCTCAGGTAATTTTTCTTGTTCTTTTTGATCAATTGCATTAGAAACAAAACTACTAATCTCTGGTAAAAAGATAACCATTAAGATTAAAAAGATAAACAAAATTGCCGTTAAATAATACTTAAAATTACTTTCCTTTTTAGGAGGCTGATTACCTTGAGAATGATTAGGCACATCTTTTTCATTTACTATTTTATTTTTAGGCGTTGGTATTGAGGTAGTAGGCTTTGTAGAAGGTACAGGTGTAGGCTTTACTTCTGCAGGCTTAAAAGTAGGTGTACTTTGAACGACTATATTAGTAGAAGGTGTAGGAGAAACAGGTTGACGAGGTGCTTTTACTTCTTCTTTTTTCTTACCCTTTTCTTTCTTTTGTTTTCTAGCTTCTTCTTTTGCTTTCGTACGAGCTTCTTTTTCTTCAATTTTAGCTTGACGAGCATCTTCTTTTGCTTTTTTAGCATCTAAGCGAGCTTGAATCTTTGCTTTACGTGCCTCTTCTTTTGCTTTCGTACGAGCTTCTTTTTCTGCAATTTTAGCTTGATGCGCTTCTTCTTTTGCTTTCTTAGCTGCCTCCTTTGCTGCTATTTTAGCGTTTTTAGCATCAATCCTAGCTTGAATTTTTGCTTGCTTTTCTTCTTCTTTTTTCTTTTTTGCAGCTTCAATTTCTTGTTGCTTACGTTCTGCTTCTAATCTTTCTTGTTCTGCTTTTTGTCTAGCTAATTCTGCTTGTCTAGCTTGTTCTGCTAGTTGTCTTTGACGTTCTTCTTCAGCTTCTTTCTTTTTACGCTCTGCCTCTTCTTTAGCAAGTCTTTCTTTTCTTTCCGCTTCTTCTTTTCTTCTTTTAACTTCAGCCATAACAGCGGCTTCTTTTTTAGCTTTTTCCTCTAATTTTTTTCTAGCTTTTTCGGCTTCATCTTCTCTAACATCCCCACTAGCTAAAGCAGCTTCTTTTGCTCTTTCCATTTGCTCAACTAACGCAACTTGATCACCACTAACAACAGCTAAAACGTCTTCAGAAGATATTAAATCTTGATCTTTTTTAGTATCATTAACAGAACTAACATTTTCTAATTCCTCTTTTTTATCATTCATAGTATCACCCCTTTTATATTATTTTATCTTAACCCGTCAATCTTCTCTTGAAAATTTTCTGAATGAATAATATAACTTCCAGAAGTAAGTATATCACAATCCTCACACATTTTCTTCGTTTTATTATCAATACCACCATCAACATTAATTAAAGCCTTAGAATGATAAGAATTTAAAAGAGCCCTTAATTCTTTTATCTTATCATGAGTACTAGAAAGAAAAGCTTGTCCACCCAATCCCGGTTCAACACTCATTACTAATATTAAATCTAATAATGGGAGATATGGTACAAGACTTTTTACTGGAGTATTAGGTTTAATAGCTAAGCCACACTTAATACCATAACTTTTAATTAGTTCTAAGTCTTCTTCAATCTTATCCATCACTTCCACATGAAAAGTAATATACTCCGTATTTAACTCTGCATATAATGGAATATATTTTTCTGGATTTTGAACCATTAAATGAACATCTAATCTTTTATCTGTAAATTTATAAATATTCTTCATTTCACTAAATGGCATAGTCTTATTAGGAACAAACTTACCATCCATAATATCAACATGAATATAATCTACATCAGTTTCATTTAACCTTTTTAAATCCCTAGGAACATTAGAACTATTTAAAAAAGATGCACTAACTTTCATTAAACTTTTTCCTCCTGTATAAAATCTAAATAATTAAGATATCTACTTTCTAATATATTATTCTCACGAACCGCCCTTTTTACTTCACATTCTTCCTCTTTTGTATGCATACAATCTTTAAAAGGGCAAGGAAAATTTGGAAACTCTATAAATGCATTTTTAATATCTTCTTTAGAATAATTATGAAAATCTAAAGCAGAAAAGCCTGGAGTATCCATAACTTTTCCACCATATAATTCATATAAAGTAACTACCCTAGTCGTATGTTTACCACGACCTAATGCCATAGAGATTTCTCCAGTTTCCAAATTCCAATCTGGTTTTAATTTATTAAGTAAACTACTCTTACCAGCACCCGTTTGTCCAGTAAATACACTAGTTTTATTTTTTAATAATTCTTTAATTTTATCTAACTCAGTATTAAAAACAACAGTATAACCTATTTTTTTATAATATTCTAATCCTTTAGAAATTTCTAAATAACTATTATCATCTATTAAATCTCTTTTAGTAATACAAATAATAGGAGTAACAGAATGTAATTCCATAAGTACTAATAATTTATCTAATAAATGATAAGAAAAGTCTGGAGATTTTAAACTAGTTATAATAAAAGCTTGATCAATATTACTCACTCTTGGTCTAGAAAACTCATTCTTACGTGGATAAATTTTATCTATAACTAATTTCTTAGTATCAAACTCTACATAATCTCCTACTAAAGGTAAAATTTTATCTTTTCTAAAAATACCTCTACATTTACAAGGATATATATCTTTTCCTTCTTCTACATAATGTAAATCACTATGAATTTTTACAATCTGTCCTCGCATAAAACGCTCCTATTCTGTTGTCGTTGTTTCTTCTTCCTCTTCATCACCAGTATCTGGCGTTGTTGGAGTATCTGGTTTTTCTACTACTTTTGGTTTTTTAGCAATCGTAATAGTAAATGTTTGACCTTTAACAATAGGACTACCAGCAGCTCTAGATTGATCTATAATCTTTCCTTCTTCATAAGCTGTTGTCTCTTGATATTCAACTTTAATAGTTAAACCATACTTATCACAGAAAGCTTGAGCATCATCTAATCCCCAACCTAAAGCAGCCATATCTGGAAAAGTATCAACAATATTTGGAATATATAAAATGATAGAATCTCCCTTTTTAACTTCACTACCAGCTCCTAAAGATTGACCAATGATTTCTTGTTCATCATATTCACGATCAGAAGCATCAACATCTCTTTTTTCAACACTAACATCTAATCCATATTTAGTTTCTAGAATAGTTTGAACTTCAATATAATTCTTACCAGTATAGTCTTCAATTTCAAAAGTCTCTTCACCACTAGACTTATAAATAGTAATTTTAGTACCTTCTTTAACACTTCTACCAGCTTCAGGATCTGTTTTAACAACTTTATTTTTCTTAATCTTAGAAGAAGCAACACTCTTAATATTAGTTTTAACATCTAATCCAATATCTTGTAATTTTCTCTCACAAGTACTAACAGTATCTCCCTCACAATCAGGAACAGTAACAGGTTTAGAAGCAGTGACAGCTGGAATAATAAAGGCAACCGTTACAATAGCTAAAACTAAAATAACAAAAATAACAGATAACACTATAATAGCAATCTTACGTTTCTTATCACCTTTATCTTCTATCTTAGTAGCGATAGGTTCTTCTTCCTCTTCTTCCGTATTTTTTTCAAGATCTTCAATTTTCTTTAAATTCTTAGTAGAATCATTTTCATGTTCCGGATATTTATATTTATATGGTTCTTCATTCATACGATCATCATCTAAAGCAGTAAGCAAATCTTCATGCATCTGTCTAGCATCATCATAACGATTTTTAGGATTTTTAGCAGTAGCTTTTAAAATGATATTTTCAATACTTTGAGGAATAGCTGGATTATCTTCCCTAACACTAGGAAGAGGTTCCCTCATATGTTTTAAAGCAATTTCAACAGCATTATCCCCTTTAAAAGGCAACCTACCTGTAAGAAGTTCATAAAAGATAATACCCATAGAATAAATATCACTCTTAATAGTAGAACCCTTACCACTAGCTTGTTCTGGTGGAAGATAATGAACAGAACCCATAACTGAATTAGTTTGTGTTAATTGTGTAGCATTTAATGCCATCGCAATACCAAAATCCGTAATTTTAATTTGACCATCATCTTTAATCATAATATTTTGAGGTTTTAAATCTCTATGAATAATATAAGAGTCATGTGCATGAGCCATACCATCAGTAAGTTGCAACATAATATCAATAGCTTCAGATAAAGTAAGACTACCCCGTTTCTTTAATAATTGTTTAAGAGTCTTTCCTTCTACATACTCCATAACAATATAATAAATTCCATTATCCTCACCAACATCATACATCTCTACAATATTAGGATGAGCTAAACTAGAAGCTGATAAAGCTTCCCTTTGAAAACGCCTTACAAATTTTTCATCACTAGATAAATCACCACGTAAAACCTTAATAGCTACATTACGATCTAAAATAGTATCATAGCCAAGATAAACATTGGCCATACCACCTTCACCAATAGAACGAATAATCTCATATCGATCATTTATCTTTTGCCCCTTTGTAATCATTACTCGTCACCTTCTTCACTACGTATTAAATAAGCAACCGAAATATTATCTGTTCCACCCCGATTATTAGCTTTTTGAATCAAACGGATTACTTTATCTTCTACATCAAGATCACTAAGTAATACTTTCTCAATTTGTTCTTTATCTAACATATTAGTAAGTCCATCACTAGAAAGAAGTATCTCAGAAATATCCATATCACAATCAAATATATCTACTTCCACACTAGTAGCAGCCCCAAGAGCTTTCATTAACACATTCTTTTTAGGATGTACACTAGCTTCTTCCCTCGTAAGCTCTCCAGCACTAACTAATAGATTAACTAACGTATGATCATAAGTCACTTTATGAAGTTTATCATCTTTCATAACAAACCCACTAGAATCTCCAACATTACCAAATAATAAATAATCCTTCGTAAGTATTGCAAGAACTAAAGTAGTACCCATACCCTTACTTTCTGGATGAGTCTTTTCATGTTGAAAAATTAAAGTATTAATTTCACTAAAAGCATCTCTAATCCAATTAACAGCATCTACTTTACTCATATTAAAAAAAGTTTCTTTAAAATACTTACCTAAATATCCTATCGCAATAGAACTAGCAACTTCTCCAGCAGAATGTCCCCCCATTCCATCAGCAATCGCCATTAAATAATCATTTCCCTGGTTTTTAACAATAATAACACTATCTTCGTTATGACTACGAACTTTACCAGCATCAGTCAAATAAAAAGATTTCATAACTCCTCCTTCTTACTTCTAAGTTGTCCACAAGCAGCACTAATTTTACCACCAAATTCTCTTCGGATAGTAACCGCAACTCTATTCTTTTTAAGTATATCATAAAACTTCATAATTTGAACAGTATTACTTCGCTTAAATTCTAAATTATTCGTCTCATTATAGGGAATTAAATTAACATAACAATTTAAATGACCAACTAAATGAGCAAGTTCCAAAGCACAATCTTCTGTATCATTAATACCATTTAATAAAATATATTCAAAAGTAATACGACGATTAGTCTTTTTTAAATAAATTTCTAAGGCTTTCATTAATTCTTTTAAAGGATAAGCCTTATTAATAGGCATAATCTTATTTCTTAAAGTATCATTAGGAGCATGTAAACTAATTGCTAAATTAATTTGTAATGGGAAATTACTAAATTCTAATATTTTAGGAACAATTCCACAAGTAGAAACAGTAATATGACGAGCACCAATTGCTAAACCTTTAGAATGATTAATAATACTAAAGAACTTAAGTAAATTATCATAATTATCAAATGGTTCTCCAATCCCCATAACAACAACATGACTAACTCTATCTTTTAAATCTTCTTCAATCATTAAAAGTTGTGTAACCATCTCCCAAGCTTCTAGATTACGTACTTTCTTTCTTCTTCCTGATTCACAAAACTTACATCCCATATTACAACCAACTTGACTAGATACACAAACACTATTACCGTAATCATGTTTCATTAAAACAGCTTCAATATGTTCTCCATCAAAAAGTTCAAATAAGTATTTACAAACATCTTTATCTCTTTCAACCTGTACTAATTTTAACTTAGAAAAAGAAAAGTCCCGACTTAATTGATCTAACATTTCTTTTTTTATATCTGTTATTTCAGAAATAGAAGAAATTCTTTTTTCATAAAGCCAAGAAAACAACTGATCCGCGTGAAACTTTTTAGATCCATGACTAACAAAATATTCTTCCATCTCATCTCTTGTTAAATTATATATATTCATGATATCACTCCAATACTTATATTATACAACAAAAAAAGAAGACCTATCAAGTAGGGTCTTCTATAGCTTCAATTTCATCAAAATGAGAATAAGATAAGTTTAATAAAAATTGATTAAAACAAAGTCCACGATATTTAGCATAACTACTAATATCATAATTAATTTCAGTAATTTCTCTATTTTTATTTTCTTTAATCTCAATAGTATTAACAACATCATCTAAATCAACATCAATACCATCAATAAGTTGAACTAAAGTAGTAGTTGTAATTTGATATTGCAAGGTAACATCTCCTGTTGCTAACTCTGTCTTAGAAACATAAGTCGCTTTTTGTAATACATTTTCAATACCTACATCATCTAATAAATAAGAAACAAGATAAGGACTATCACATTTAATCCAAATACCATCCTGTAATTTCATAGTTAAATTACCATTTTGATAATAACTAGTAACACCATCACTAAAACTAGCTTTTAAATTTTTTCTACTTCCCGTATAAATAGTACTAACATCATCAACCATATATTGATAAGAAAACTGATAATTTCTATTTTGAATAGAAGATAAATGATAATTAGTAGAATTAGACTGATAATTAGTAGAACCAAGAGGATTACCTGTGCTAATACGAGCAATAATCGCAACTACCAGAAAAAAGACAAGATAAAAAGAAAAAAATAAAACTGCTTTCCCTTTAGGAGTACGAATAAAGTCAATAATTTGTTTTCTATCTACTTTAGCCTTCTTTTGTTTCATAAGCTACCTTTCCAAGATAATCACTTTTTTTAATACCATTAATAAAACTACTAGCTAACATTCTCTTTTTACCACTTGGTTTAATATCTAATAATACTAATTCATAATCTTTAGTCGCAATACCAATACCATCTTTATAAATATGTAAAACTTCTCCCGGTATCTTCATACTAGTATCTACTTTTTCGATTCTAGCAAAATAAACTTTAAATTCTTTATCTCCAATAAAACAAGAACTTCCTGGAAAAGGACTAAGTCCTCGAATTTGATTATATAACTCTCTACTAGTCTTATGAAAATCTAAATACTCTTCTTCTCTTTTAATATTATAAGCATAAGTAACTTCTTTTTCATCTTGTTTTATTCTAATAACAAAACCGTCTATTATAGATGGCAAAGTATCTAATAATAATTCTTTTCCAAGAATTGATAATTTATCATGTAAAGTCTCCATAGTATCATTATCTAAAATAGGAATCTCTCTTTGAGAAATAATATCTCCACTATCCATAGCTTCATCCATATACATAATGGTAATACCAGTTTTACTATAACCATCAATAATAGCTTTTTGAATAGGAGCACCACCACGTAATTTAGGTAATAAAGAAGCATGTACATTAATACAACCATACTTTGGAAAATCCAAAATAGCTTTAGGAATAATTTGTCCATAAGCACAAGTAATAATAATATCAGGCTTTAAATCTAATATGTCTTCATAATCTACTCTGATTTTTTCAGGCTGAAAAACAGGAATATCATGAGAAATTGCTACTTGTTTCACAGGAGAAAACACAACTTCTTGTTTTCTACCAACCTTACGATCTGGTTGACTAACAACACCAACAACCTGATAATTTTCAATTAACCCTTCTAAGACAGGAACACTAAATTCTGGAGTTCCCATAAAAACAACTTTGATATCTTTCATATCATCACCTCTATTGATATAACATAATAATACTAACAACAACCCCTAATAAAATAAAGACCGAACCAAGTAATACTAAAAATGAAACCCTGCCATCTTCCGGAGTAGACGTAGGATGAATAGTTGGAAGAATAATTGAACTAGGACTAGTTTCATACTCTACAATATATTCTGAATAAGGAATAGTAACAAACTCTATTTTTTCTTTTGGTATATAATCTTTCCAAACCAACTGATCAAATCTATCATCCATAATCTGATTAGCTAACGAATAAATATCTTTATCCTCATTATAAATGATATCAGAAATTCCCTGTATCTGATTTTTACCAAGTACACTTCTCTTTACCATCATAATGGTAGGATCAGAATTATTTAACTGTAATAACTTCCACAAATCATTACATAAATCAACAACTTCTCTAATTTCTAAATCACTAAACTCTCTAGCCTTTAAAAAACGATTTAACTCTTTAAAACAACCCAAATAATCTCTTCTAGCATAACTATTTATCTCTACTTTTTGAGAAGTACTAGGACATAAAAAATTAGAAAAATAAATAGGACTATAAGTAGCATAATAACAAGCCATAACAAAACTATCTGTAAAAGAAACATAAGGATGAGAAAAATCCATATCCTTGAAAAAAGAAGGATATTTATCTTGCATTTTTAAAAGACGATCATAATAATTTATATACTTCTGTGGATAAAATCCATTTTCTTTAATATCTTCTACATAACAAGAAGATACTCCATGATAAAAATAACCATCTACAATATACTTAGAATAAATATATTTTAATATTTCTTTTTTATGTTCTAAAATCTTATTAGAGTAACCCAACTTTTTAGCACAAAATTTAACAATAATCTTACAAACACCATCACTAATATCATGAAAATTATCAATCTTATGCCATAACAAATCTAAATGATGAACAAAGTCTGGTAAAAAGCTTTCATCTTCAATAATAATTTGATACTTCATAAAAGCATCAAATAATAAAAAGAAAGGCTGCTCTAACCCAGAAAACTTCTCATAATTAATAGAATCTTTCTTTTTCTTATCATGATATTTAGGATTTTCTGCTACCTTAGAAAACAAATCTAAAACTTCTTTTTGTAAAAAGATAGAAGAAAACATCACTACCACCCCTTATCTTGTAAACCATAAAATAAAATAATAAGAAGAACCAATAACAATAATCACAAATAAAATAAATAAAATAATACGAATAACTGGATTATGAATATCCCAATACTGATCATATTTCTTCTTACTATTTTCCATTAAGTTTTCAAATTCTTGACTATTTTTCTGATTAACACTATATTGTTTTTCATTATCTTCTTCATCTAAAGAAGGAACAAATTTTGCCATAGTATCACCCCTATCATTACCATAAGAATATCATATTTTATTAAAAATGACTAGGATTAAAATCAATATCAATATGAATTTTAGAATTTGTCCGATAATGATTAATTATTTTTATTAACACACTTCTTAAATTATCTTCATGTTTATATTTTAAAATAATACCATATCGATAAATATTATTAACTTTAAATACAGCTAATGAAGTAGGGCCTAAAATAGTAGTATGTAATAAATTTCGATCAAAAGACCGTTTAATTTTTAAACTTTCTTGAAATAAATAAGAAGAATCTTTACCACTAATTTTTATATAACAAAGAAAATAAAATGGTGGATAACCTAATTTCTTTCGAATACTCATCTCTTCTTTATAAAATCCCAAATAATCATGATTTTTAACAAAAGAAATAGCATAATGATCTGGATTAAAAGTTTGTATAAAAACTTTCCCTTCTAATTTACTTCTACCACTCCTACCAGCCACTTGAGAAAGTAAGGAAAAAGTATTTTCACTACTACGAAAATCTGGAATATTTAAACTAGTATCCGCATTAATAACACCAACTAAAGTGACATTATCAAAGTCTAAGCCTTTCGCAACAATCTGAGTTCCAAGTAAAATATCATATTCATGATTACGAAAAGCTTGAATCATTTTTTTATGAGCACCTTTTCTACTAGTAGTATCAATATCCATACGAAGAACTCGAATAGATGGTAATAACTTATGTAACTCTTCTTCTATCTTTTCTGTACCAACACCTAAATCAGATAATGCTGCTTCTCCACAAGAGGGACAAACCTTTGGCAAGGTTGTAGCATATCCACAATAGTGACAACGAAGCATATGATTACTTTTATGATATGTCAAAGTAATATCACAATGCGGACATTTAATCGTATAAGAACAATTTTTACAAGTAACAAACGTAGAAAAACCACGTCTATTAAGAAAAAGAATAGCTTGTTGTCCTAAAGAAACACATCTTTTAATCTCTTCTAATAAGCGATTTGTAATATGAGAAGAAGAATTTTTAACTTCTTTATTCATATCAATAATAGTAACACTTGGTAAACTCTTTCCATTCACTCTATCCTTTAAAGTAAGAAGTTGATAAACATTCTTCTGAGCTCTAGCCATAGATTCTAAAGAAGGAGTTGCACTACCTAACAATACAGGACAGTGATGATACTTACCTCTCCATATTGCCACATCTCTAGCATGATATCTAGGATTTTTATCTCCCTGTTTATAAGAATCACTATGCTCTTCATCCATAATAATAACACCAATGTTTTTTAAAGGAGCAAAAATAGCACTTCTAGCACCAATTACAATAGATGCTTCCCCTCTAGCAATTCTTCTCCACTCATCATATTTTTCACCTTCAGATAAAGCAGAATGTAAGGCCGCTATCTGATTACCAAAACGATTAGAAAAAAGCTCTACCATCTGCGGAGTTAAACTAATTTCAGGGACTAAAATAATAGCTGTTTTTCCTTCTTCTAAAACATGTTCAATAATATGCATATAAACTTCCGTTTTACCACTACCAGTAACACCATAAAGTAAAAAAGTAACACCCCGTTTATCATGAATAACACTATCAACAACCTTCTGTTGAGAAGAAGTTAACTTCTTTTTAGAGTCACGATTTACTTCATATTTAACTCGGTAATCTTCCTGATAAACAGCAACCAATACTCCTCGAGAAACCAAAGTATTTAAAGAAGAGGAAGAAATTGCAAGTAACTCTTCTCTAGAAATTAATGACTGATTAATATATAAATCAAGTATCTTTTTCTGCGTAGACGAAGTAGGAACATAATCTTTATCTTTTAATTCATAAAAAGTATGTAACTTCTTAGCAACACTACTTCCTGCTTTTGCTTTTAAAGCCTTGGGTAACATCACTTGATAACAACTGATTAAAGTAGATAATGTAGTATTTTTAATTTCCCTACCAAGAAGTAATAATTCTTCATCTAAAATAATATCAGAATCAACAACAGAATAAATATCTTTTAAAGAAACATCACTAGAATCTTTAATTTTTAAAACAAATCCCTCTAAAGTCTGTCTGCCAAAAGGAACTAAAACTCGTATTCCAACTTTAATTTGATCGATTAAAGATTCAGGAACAGAATAATCAAAGACTTTATCCACATTCTGATTAGCAAGTTCTACCAAGACCCCAACAACCATAAAAACACCGTCGAGTAGACGAACTCGACTCCTCCTCTCTTATGCTTTTATTTTCTTATGAGAGGTTCGTCTATTCGCCCCTCA
>CALVSS010000015.1 GCA_944359095.1 uncultured Bacilli bacterium
CCTTTAATTCTTCTAATAAGTCATGGGTATTTTTACTTTCTGGTAACATATACCCAGCTTCTCTCATCAAGTCCTCAATTATTACTTTGTTGGCATGAATCAAGGATTTATAAAATTTCTTTTCCTCTTCGTTAGAGGCTGCAATCATCATTCCTCTTAATTTGTTTATAGTATCTATTTTTATGTTAGCAACTTTAAATAGGACTTTTACGACTTCTTCTTGTTTTTCTTGTTGTTTTGGCATCTTGTTTGGGATTAATGTGATGGCATGAGATGGACAGGCATTGGCACAGGCTCCACAGCCGATACATTTAGAAAAATCGATTTGACCAGTCTCTGTATCGCTTGCTCCTGTTGGACAGACAAATAAACATAGACAATCTTTGGAACATAGTTTTAGATCACGATATGCATGAAATTTAGCCATTTATTTCACCTCCAATATTTTAAAACTTGGTACTTTACAAACAGGACAGACTTTAGGTGGTTCTTCTCCAATGTAGATAAACCCACAGATATCACATACCCAAATTTTTGTATTTTTGATATAATCTAGTCCTTTTGTTTCGTAATTTTCTAAAATTATTTTCATCATATTAGAGGTTTTTGTGGCCCAGGTTAATACTCTTTTTGCTCCACGATCTGAGTTTTTATCAGCTGTTTTCATAGCAGATGCGATTTCTTTTCGTTCTTGTTTATTTGCTTGTTTGATGTCTTCTAGGTCTCCTGATTCTGCTTTTACTTTTTTCTCAAAATAAGTAGCTAGTTCTGTAAATAGATTTTGTTCTTCTTCCTTATATTCTTTTTCGCAGGCTTTGGCTAGATTGGAACAAATATAAGTGATTTCTTCGTTTGTTAGAGAACGTAACTCATCTGTTTCCTCTTCTGTAATCTCTTCTTGTTTTTTTTTTTTTTTTTCTATTATTTCTTCAAAAGCACTTTTTGGTGAACCACATAAAGGGCAAGTCCAATCATCTGGTAAGTCTTCAAACTTTACTTTTTCTTTAGCTTCATCATAGATATAGCCACAGATTATACAACGGTACTTCTTCATATTTTTCTCCTTTACTATAGATTTAGTATAACAAATTTACAAAAGAAAAGGAAGAAAAGTTTCTTCCCTTATTATTTAGTAAATAATACTTTTTCAGATTTATATTGTTTGATAATGTAATATAGCACAATACTAATATAGATAATTGTTGATATTATCATTAATAAGACATGTAACATATTAATGTTTCCTGCTGTAATATCTGTGAATATGGTTGTAAAGTTTAAGAATGGTATGATTGCTATTAATGGTGTTGTTGTTATTCCTATCATGAATGCTATCATTCCTGGAAATAAAGATATAAATGTTAATGGAGTTAGAGCACTTTGTGCTTCTTTAAATGTTTTTGATGTGGATGCTATCGCAATACATAGTCCACTGATAAAGAATGAGTATGTAATAATTACTATAATGGCATAGATAATACTGCTTAGTGAGTACATGGTATTTACTCCTTCATAAATCGTAAACATATCTTTTGATATGAATAATGATATGACTGCTAAAATTAGACTTAATAGTCCTGTGATGATAGATGATACAGTTACGCCTAAGAATTTACCAATAATAATATCTTTACTTTTCATTGGAAACGTAAGTAGAGTTTCTAGTGTTCCTCTCTCTCTTTCTCCAGCTGTTGTGTCAGTTGCTGGATAAGTTGCTGAAACTGTTATTGCCATGATAATGAATAGAAAGGCATAATTTTTAATATAGCTTGCAAAGAAGTTTTCTTCTTCTACTACCTTTTCTTTGATTGTAATGATATTTAAGATTCGATTGGCATCAATATTATTTTCTTGTAGATCTTGTTGTTGTAGTATTTCTTTATAAGTATTAAAATAGGTTTCCATTAAAGCAGATGCATAAGTACTAGCATCAGACCCATCGCTATGAATTGTATAGTGGTTGTCTTTTTTTGTGATATAAAGATCTATTTTTCCTTTCTCATACTTCGCTTTTAATTTTTTTGTTGTACTTTCTACTACATCAATGCCCATCTCCTTGGCTATACTTTTTTCTGTTTCTGATAACTGGTAAGCAAAACCAATCTTATTATATTCATTCGTATCTACATTCATTTGTGATTCAAATAAGGCTGACATTCCTATTACTAATAAGGGAATAAAAATAGGAATCACTAACATCATGGCAAGAGATTTTTTATCACGAAATAGTTCTCTTAGTTCTTTTTTTAGGATATTCCATAAATTATTCTTCATTATAAGCACCTCCTATCAAAGCAAAGAAAGCATCTCGTAAATTCGTCGTTTTGGTATCTTTTTTAATTTCCTCTGGAGTTCCAGTTTTTATTACTGTTCCTTTGTTAATCATAATAACTCTATCACAGATGTTTTCTGCTTCTTCCATATAGTGCGTTGAATAAAGAATCGTCTTTTTCTTTTTTCTTTCGCCTTTGATAAAATCTAGAATAATTTGGCTAGAGATAATATCTAGACCTGTTGTTGCTTCATCTAAGATATAATATTTTGGATTGTGTACTAAGCATCTTGCGATGTTTACTTTTTGTGTTTGACCGGTAGATAAATTTTCTATTTTGTTGTGTAAGAAAGAATCCATCTTTAACACTTTTGTTACTTCTTTAATTCTATTCTCTTGTTCTGCTTTTTCTACGCTATAGATGTCACAACACATCTTCAATAATTCATAACATGTTAGTGTATCATATAATTTCGTATTTCCTGATAAATAGGCAATTTGTTTTTTTATTTCAATTTCATTTTTTTGATACGTCATCTTATCAAATGTAATTGTTCCCTTTGTTGGTTCTAAAAGACCGGCTATCATTCTAAGTAAGGTTGTTTTTCCAGCACCATTTGGTCCCAATATTCCAATAATCTCACCATCTTTTGCTTCAAATGATATATCGTTGTCTGCAAAAAATTCTTCTTTTTTGTGTTTGTCGATAAAGTGTTCAAACTTTTTTGTTACATGTTCTACTACTATCATTTTTCTCTCCTATATCTATATTATTTTGTATTTGACATACATTTTAATCATACTAGATATTTTAGTATTACACAACTTTTTTAATATAAAAAACAAACCGTTTGGTTTGTTTTTAGCTATTACATTCGTAACAAATTCCTGATTTATCAAGGTAAGAATTTAGTTTATCCTTTAAATTGTCAACTCTTTCTTTTGTCCAATACTCACTTGGTTCATCATACCCTTTAGTATCATAGGCAGTTTCATCATCAAATCCTAAAATTTTTCCGTTACTCATAAATATTACTGCTGGAACATAGACTCTAGAATTTCCTTCTTCATCTTCAGGTAAATAATCTTTTAAAATATTTACAATTGTCTGATAATTTTTGGTATTATCCTGTCTATCTTCTCTGATGTTATAATACATAATTTCTGGTATATTTCTATCTTTGGCTAATTCATTTAAGTAAACTGTATATTGCTGGCACCATTTGCATTCTGGAAATCCTAAATATACAACTCCTGTTCCATCTTCTAATGTATCAATAACTTTATCAATATTTGCATATCTAAATTTATTATCTTTATCTACTAATGTGTATTCTTCTGAAAACTTTTCTGCATTACTTTTTACTGTTTGTTCTTCGTTTCTATTACCTACCAGCAGAAAAATAATTATAGCTACTAATATAACAATAATAATTCCCATCGTAATAATAATACCTTTGTTTTTCATTTTACTTCACCTCATCCTGATATTACCATAAAATAATTTTAAATAAAATAAATTGCAACTAAACTTTGCGTTTACTTTCTATTTTTTTCCTTATGTCTCTTTTTCCATTCTTTAATTTGTTCTAGTCTTTGTTTAAATCTTACTTCGTTTCCTAATACTCCGGGATGGTAATATGTTTTTCCAAGTAAGGATTCTGGCAAGCAATCCATTGTTGTTAATTTAGCATCTGTATCGTGTGCATATTGATACCCCTCTCCGTAGTGAAGATTTTTCATTAATTTGGTTGGAGCGTTACGAATGACTAATGGAACTGGTTCTGCTAACATTTTTTTGGCATCTTTACTAGCTAGTTGATAAGCAACATAACAAGCATTGGATTTTGGGGCTAACGACATATAGATTACAGCTTCTGTTAAATGAACATTACATTCTGGCATACCAATAAAATGGCAAGCATGGTAGACATTAATAGCAACATTTAGAGCATTTGTATCAGCTAAGCCAATATCTTCTGCGGCAAAACGTGTTATTCTTCTAGCAATATAAATCGGATCTTCTCCTGCTTCTAACATTCTAGAAAGCCAGTAGACTGCAGCATCTGGGTCACTATTTCGCATGGATTTATGTAATGCTGAAATTATATTGTAATGTTCTTCTCCATTGCGGTCATATAATAGAGTCTTTTTTGTTAGACAATCTTCAATCGTATCTTTCGTCACAGTTAAAATCCCATCTTTTTCTTCAGCGTTAGTGATTATCATATCTAGTGTAGTTAGTGCACTTCTTGCATCTCCATTCGCGAAGTTAGCAATAATTTTTAAATCATCATCACTAATCTCTATTTTTTCTTGACTAAAAACTTTGTCTTCGGTTAAAGCACGCTTTAATAAAGTTAAAATATCATCACTAGATAATTCTTTTAAAACAAATACTCGGCATCTAGAAAGAAGGGCGTTATTGATTTCAAAAGATGGATTTTCTGTTGTTGCGCCTATCAAAACAATGGAACCTTTTTCTACAAATGGTAAAAAGGCATCTTGTTGAGCTTTATTAAAACGATGAATTTCATCTACAAACACAATCGTTCTAATTCCTAGTTTTTTATTTTTATCAGCATCTTCCATTACTTGTTTTATCTCTTTGATTCCTGCTGTTACTGCAGAAAAGGTAATAAACTCCGACTTAGTTTCGTTAGCAATAATTCTAGCTAGGGTTGTTTTCCCAACTCCTGGTGGCCCCCAAAAAATCATAGAAGATATATTATCACTTTCTATCATTCTTCTTAAAAGCTTATTTTCACCTATTAAATGAGTTTGCCCTACTACTTCACTTAATTTTGTTGGCCTCATCCTAGAAGCTAAAGGTTCATATACTGGTTTTTCAAAAAGGGAAGCTTGTTCCATCATATCACCACTTTCCTCTTTAGTATATCATATTTTAGATAAAAAAAAAGAAAGCTTTTACTCAGCTTTCTATATTGTTTTATAGAATAATTTTAATATATCAAAAATAAATGTTGCTGCTATAGCAAGTACTATTGTTAGTAGTAAATCACTGATTTTTAGATTTGTTGTTCCTACAATTCTATGAAAGAATGGAAGATAAATTATCAACATTAACATAATCACAATGATAGAATTAATTATTACTATTACTTTATCTTTTAAGTCGGTAATTAGATTTTTAATAGCATATTCATTAGATTGTAGTACATAGACTACAAAAATGTTAGATAATACTAATATAGTAAAAGAGAATGTTGTTGCATAATCTTTTTTTATTCCTTGTTTGATTAAATAGTAATAGCTACCAAAAAATACTAAGAAAATTACCAATCCTTGTAATATACTTTTAATTACTATTTGTTTATTTATAATAACTTCATCCATTTTTCTTGGCTTTTCTTTCATAACATTTCTATCTGGTTTTAAACGCTGGAAAATAATAGAAGATGTTGGATCTATAATAAGTTCTAATATTACGATATGTACTGGGAGTAATAACAGTGGTAGATTTGCTAATGGTACTAAAAGAGAGGCGAAAGCGATTGGTATATGAATGACTAAGATATAAGCAATGGCTTTTTTTATGTTACTATAAATAGTTCTACCATTTTTAATGGCTGCTACTATAGTATTAAAGTTATCATCCATTAAAATCATATCAGATGCTTCTTTAGCTACATTTGTTCCACGTTGTCCCATAGCAATACCTATTTCTGCCTTTTTTAAAGCTGGAGCATCATTTACTCCATCTCCAGTCATGGCGACTACTTCTTTATTTTCTTGTAGGGCTTTTACAATTCTCATTTTATGATTTGGGTATACCCTGGCAAAAATATTGGTTGTCTTTACTCTTTCTTTTAACTCTTCATCAGACATTTCTTCTAATTCTAAGCCGGTAATGACATTTTCGTTATGACTAAGGCCTATTTTTTTAGCAATTCCCTTGGCTGTTTCTCCATTATCTCCAGTAATCATAATTACTCTAACGCCTGCTTCATAGCAAGATTTAATTGACTCTTTTACCCCTTTTCTTGGTGGATCTTCTAGAGCAATTAAGCCTACATAAGTTAATTGATTATCTTTTAATTTTTCGGGAAGCTCTTTAATATCTTCTCTTTTAGCAATTGCTAAAACTCGCCCTCCTTGATTAGAATATTCTTTTACTTGTTGTTCTATCTTTTTTTCTTCTTCTTTAGATAAATTACATAATGGAATTATACTCTCATATGCCCCTTTTACACATAAAAGATTTTTATTGTTTATTTTCCAGACTTGTCCCATCATTTTGTCTTCATTATTGAAAATATATTCATGGACTAAATCATCGTCATAAATTTTTTTAGTTATCCCTTTTTCAAAGCAATATTCTTGGATGGCTATTTCCATAGGATCATATGGATCTTTTGGGCAAGCAAGAGAAGATACTAATAAGAAGACTTCATCAGTTGAAGTTATCTCTTTTACTGTCATTTTATTTTCTGTTAAAGTACCTGTTTTATCTGTACACAAAACAGTAACGGCACCTAGTGTTTCTACAGCTTTCATATTTCTAGTTAACGTATTTTTTTTAGCTAGTCCCCAAGCTCCCATAGCTAGAAATACAGTTAATACTACTGGAATTTCTTCTGGTATTGTTGCCATAGCAACAGTTATTCCAGATAAAATAGATGCAATTATTCTTTCTTGTAAGACTAAGTCTTTATTATATATAAAATTAATTATAATTACTGCGATAAAGAAGCAAAAACTGATGATAGTACATACTACTATTAATTTATTTATTTGCCTTTCTAGAGGTGTCTTTTCCTTTTTTATAGAGTTTAGAGCCGTACCAATCTTTCCATATTCGGTATCTTTTCCTACATGAGTTACTTTAATTATTGCTGAACCATTAGTGACATCCGTACCTGAATAACATATATTTAATTTAAAATGATTGTTGCTGGTATCTTTTAATTTTTTATATACAATTGCAGATTCTCCTGTTAATGCAGATTCATTTATTCCTAGTCCTTGACTTTCTAAAAGAATACCATCGGCTACTACTTTGTCTCCTTCTTCTAAAATAACGATATCTCCTACTACTATATCTTTACTATCTATTGTTTCTAATTGGTTATTTCTTATTACTTTTACATTTAATGCCGATAGTGTATTTAGAGCTTCTAGAGCTTTATCTGTTTTTTGTTCTTGAACAAATTCTATTCCACTAATAAATAGAACAAAACATAACATAATTATTCCATCTTCTACATCCCCTAAAATAAAATATATACTGGCAGCAATAATTAATAATAAAAACATAGGTTCTGTAAAGATATGTAAAACTTTTTGAAATATTGTTTCTTTCTTTTTCTTTTCTAATTCATTGATTCCATATTTTTCTCTTGATTTTACGACTTCTTCTGTTGTTAGTCCTTTATACTTTGTATTCATAATCCACCTCTTTTATAATTCACTCATATGAAGAAAGCCATCTTCTAATATTTTTTTTACATGTTCATCTGTAATACTATAAAATACGCATTGGCCTTTTTTCTCATACCTTACTAAACTATATAGTCTTAATATTTTTAATTGATGGGATATTGCTGATTGACTAATATTTAATAACTTGCTAAGATCTCCAACACACATTTCTTTTTGTAATAGTGTATATAAAATATGTAATCTTGTTGTATCACCAAATACTTTATAAAATTCACTTAATTTAGAAATTGATTCTTTATCTTTTTTCATATGCTACCTTTCTATGAATAATTGTTCATATATTCATCATATACTACTATTTATAATTGTCAACTAATTTTTGAAACAAAAAAAGTAGGACTTTTGTCATACTAATATATTCCTACTTTATACTTGACATTTATTTACATATTATTTTGTTGTTGTGATAAGAAAATTAAACTTGTCGGCATGTCTTAATTCATCTGTCATAATTGACATTAGTAGTGTATAGGGGTTGCCACTTGGCATCGTTCCTAATATCTTTCTATATTTTACTACTGCATCTAATTCTCCAAAAAGAGCTCTTTCTAAGTTTGATTTATAATCATTTTTATTTGTAGCTCTTGGCATGGGAACATTAGTAATTTTTTGCCCCGTAAATTGATAAAATAGATTACTTAATATTTGACTATGTCTCATTTCATCTTCTTTAATACTACGTATGATATCTTTTGCTTGATTCGTTGGTGCATCCATCATTAATTTATCATAAAATAATTCATCTTCTTTTTCATCAGAAATAGATTTCTTTATTAATTCTATTGCTTCTTTCAATGTAATTATTTCATTATTGTTTTGATATGCCCGATATTCTGGCTCATAAAATCCAAAATATGGATAATAATTATTATAATTTGGATACATAAAAAACCTCCTTACTATCACTTTATGTAAGGAGAATAAAATTTAGTATTTTAAAATAACTTTATATTTTATATACATAGTGTTCTTTTCTAGGAGCTGCTTCTTTTTCTTCTGCTTTATATCCTATAATACAGTTTCCTATTCCTTCGTAATCACCTTCTATTCCAAGACTTTTTAATAACTCTTTTCCTTCTTCTGTTTCAAATTCTTCTTTTGCTCTATGTATCCAACAACTTCCAAGTCCTAAAGAAGAAGCTGCTAACATCATATTTTCCATTACTAAACTACCATCATAAAGATAAGTTCTTGAACTTTTATCTGCTAATACTACTAAAACAACTGGGGCACCATAAAATGGATCTATATCTGTTCCCATAATTTTTGCATTGATTCTAGCTAGTTTATCTCTTACTTCTTTATTTTTTATTGCAATAATAATTGCAGGTTGTTTTCCTCTACCTGATGGTGCATAAGTCCCTGCTGTTACTATTTCATCTATTAATTCATCACTTACTTCTTTGTCTTGATATTTTCTAATACTTCTTCTTTCCATGATATTTTTTATTACTTCGTTCATATGATTCTCCTTTTTTATATCTATTTTTCTTATGTAGGGTATTTGTCCTTTTTCTACTTTTAATATAAAATTAAACTTATTTAATTGAGTAGCAAGAAAAAAGTCTTGTTCTGGAAAAATATCTTGTAATTCTTTTTTAAAGAATTTACTACCGGATGTTAGTTTTAAACTTTCTATTTCTTTTGTAATATCTAATTCTTTATCTTCTAATAGGCTTTTAATATAGTTTGCACAAAGTGTATCTTCTTCTGTTTCTTTTCTTCCTGCTAATCCCATACTTACTAAAGATACTTCTTGAGGATTTTTTCTTTTAATATAAGTAGCAATGGCTTTGGCATTTACTAGACTCCCTGTTAGAATTTCTTCAGCATTTATTGCATTAGCAATTCCCTGAGTTCCAGAACTTGTTGTATGTATAATGGTTTTCCCTTCTACATCAACACTAGCTATTTGAGTAGGAGAATTCCCATAGTCAAACCCAACTTGTTGTTTTCCATTTCTTTCTCCTATTAGTAAATATTGGGAATGTTCTTTTTTATACTGATAAGCAGTTTTTATATCTCCTACAGGTATTATTTTTTTTGCCCCGTTATTCATAAGATAAGCTTCTACCGTAAAAGCTCTAAAAACATCGATAATAACAGAAATTCCGGTTGCTTTTTTCGCTCCTTCAATTCCTTGTAATAATTTTATTTTCATACTACCCTCCTATTTTCATTATAACACAAAAATAGAGTTGCAAAACAACTCTATTCATCTTCAAAATGTTTTACCATCCATGGCTTTAGGGCTTCTATAATTACTAATGATATAACATTTACTATAAATACAAAGATAAATTGTGGAATAGTTACTATCGTTAAACCAAATATCTTTCCAATTGGACTAAAGAATACTAATACTTGGACTAATATTAAAATTAAAATTCCAATATTTAATGGTTTATTTGAGAAAAGGCCTCTATTATATATTTGTTCTTTTAAAGAGCGACAGTTATAAGCAAATATAAATTCATTTAGTACGACACTTAATAAAGCTAAGGTAGAAGATATTTCGTGTCCAAGTGGTTGGAAGTAATAGAATACAAATAAACTAAGTAAGGTCTCTAGAATAACAGATAGTATTAAGAAAGCTAAGAAGAATTTTGTAAATATTCTTTTTTCTAATCCATTAGGTTTTTCTTTCATTATATTTTTAGAAGCACTTTCGTATGCTAAAGCGATGGATGGTACGGTATCTGCTACTAAGTCAATATATAAAACGTGAATTGCAGAAATAATGGTATTACCTGTAAACATTCCAAAGATGATGATTAATATTTCTGTAAAGTTACTTGATAAGTTATATAAAATATTGGCAATTACGTTGTTGTAGATTCTTCTTCCTTCTGATACAGCAATCGTAATAGTTTCAAAGCTATCATTTAATAAAATAACATCAGAAACATCTTTGGTTACATCAGTTCCGCTTTTACCCATTCCAACACCAACATTAGCTAGTTTAATAGCAGGAGCATCGTTTACTCCATCTCCAGTCATAGTTACTACTTTTTTTTGCTTTTGGAATGCTTTTACAATTTGAAGTTTTACTTCTGGACTTACTCTAGCATAGACATTATATTTATTAATATTTTTAGTTATTTCTTGGCTTGTTAATTCTGATGCATTTACACATTCTTCCTTGCTAGTACAAATTCCTGCTTCTTTCGCAATCGTCATAGCCGTTTCTATATTATCTCCTGTAAGCATTACTACACGAATACCTGCTTCTTTGCATTTTTCAATTGACTCTTTAATATTTTTTCTAATTGGATCTTTAAATCCTGCTATACCTACTAATGTTAAATCTTCTTCTTCTTTAAAATAGTCTTCTTCGTCTTTTACTTTTTTTGTTATCTTTTTATAAGCGAAAGCTAATACTTTTAATGATTCTTCGGACATTTTAGCTTCCATCGTTTTAAATTTACTTATTTCTTCTTTAGTAATTTTTTCTTCTTTATTATTACTTAATACTGTTTTACTTCTTTTAATAATTGATTCTAAACTACCTTTAATATATAAGTAAGTATCCTCTCCTTGTTGATAGATAGCACTCATCATTTTTCTATCGGAATCAAATGGTAGCTCTGTAATTTTTGTTGCTCTCGTTGTTTTTAGTTTGTGTTCGGTTAAGTAATTTTTAATAGCTACATCAACAGCATCTCCTGAATATAGGCCTTTTTCATTTAATGTTGCTGAATTTGAATTGTTCATGATATCTACTAATATTTGATTTTGTTGTAGTTCTTCTAATGGTAATTCTTGGTTATTAGTATAAATTTTTATTAATTGCATTTTGTTTTCAGTTAAAGTACCTGTTTTATCTGTACAAATTACTTGAGTTGCTCCTAGGGTTTCAATTGCTGCTAGATTTCTAACAATAGATTTCTTTTTAGCCATTTGTGATACACCTATGGATAGTGTTGCGGTAATAGCAATGGTTAAACTTTCTGGTACACTTGCAACAATCATAGAAATCATAAGCATAATTAAACTTAAGACCGTGTAGTTATTGATAAGACCATATACCAATACAAAAACTACTAATACTCCAGCTACACTGGTAATAAATCTTGTTACTTTTTCTACTTTTCGTTGTAAAGGTGTAATTGGTTCTTCTTTGGTATCTAAGGCCCCTGCAATTTTTCCTAATTCTGTATTCATTCCTGTATTTACTACAATAGCTTCTACTTTTCCTGCAGTTAATACGGTTCCTGAATAAACCATATTATAAGTTTCTGCTAATATTGCTTCCTTAGGTAAAACATCATCTATTTTATCTACATTTTGACTTTCTCCTGTTAAGATAGATTCATCTGTTTTAGCAAAATAGCTTTTTATGATTCTAGCATCCGCAGGAATTTTATCTCCTGCTTCCAATATGATATAGTCCCCTGGAACTAAATATTTGGCATTTATTTCTTTCGTTAGGCCATCTCTTTTTACAGTGATATAGTTTGCTGTATATTTTTTTAATTTGTTCGTTGCATCTTCTGCTTTTGATTCTTGTAAATATCCCATGATACAGTTTACTAGGGTTGTTCCTAAAATTACAATGGGCTCTAAAAAGTCTTCATCAGTCATTATAGAATATAATAATGATAAGAAACCTACTACTAATAACAAAATGATCATCATACTTTTAAATTGAGATAAAAAGATTTGTAGTTTTGTTTTTCTATTTTTATCTATTAATTCATTATATCCATATTTTTTTATTCTATTTTTAGCTTCTAGGTTAGTGATTCCATTTGTCGATGTATTTAGTTCTTGATATAGTTCTTCTTCTTTTTTTTGATATGCTTTTTCCATACATAACCTCTTTCTATTTTATAAAGTCATTATACGTCAGAAATTCTATTTTTACAATATTTTCTATGGGTATTTGCTTTGCAGAAGTGGTTTCTAAAACTTGGTTTATACTATCTATTTTTTTAATTGTGTCACTGATTGTAAGATAGCTTCCACCTCTTTTTTTCTTGTCTTTTTCAAAGTAAATAATTTTACATAATTTTTCTTTATGAATAAGTAACCATTGTAATTTTTGATTGATTAGTTCTTTCGCTTCTTCTGTTAATTCTATTTTTTTCGTTGTTAGTCTGCTCACTTCTTCTAGCTCTTCTTCATATCCTGTAAGTGCACTAAATGGAGCAAATTGAGCACTTCTTTTTTCTAGTGACATGGGTTTTCTTTTTTTTGATATATGATGTGGTAAATAAAGTATATCTTCATAGTTATTCATGATGGCCTCCTATTTGTTGATTTCTTTCTATTGTAGTTGCTCCTTGTTCTAGATTCATACCCCTTAGAATGGTATTTTTTCCATATTTTCCTTTTAGATTTAAAATGGTTCTTTGAAGACTTTCTTCTTTTTCTTCTTCTATTTTTTTCTTTTCTTTTTCTTCTTGACTAGTAAATAGATCTAATTGTTCATACTCTTTATGATTGTTTATTTTTCTTCTTACTAATTTACAAGCAGTAATATGTATTCTTCTAATTGATAAGTCTTTATTTATAATTTGGTCAAATAGTTTTATCGTTGCTTGCATTATTTTTATGGATGATGAAGTTTCTTGTTGTAAATTGATGGTTCCATGGGCGTGATATGGTATTTTTCTGCCATAACTATCCGTTTTTGTTTTACCTTTAAAGTCTAGTGTTACATTACTTGTATCATAACCTATCGTAAGTACTAATTGTTTAGTTGTAAGACCTTTTTTTACTAAATCCAAAGCTAATAAAGTAGCCATTTCTTTTATGATTAATTTTGCTTTTGGATACGTATAGGGATGTTGTAAGACTTGTCCTGTACTTAAACTTTTTACTAGGGGTTTATAGTTTTTTATAGATTCTATGGTACAAGGCTCATATCCCCAGGCATGGTCAATTAATAGTTCGGCATTAATTCCAAATTCTTTATATAAAATATCTTCATTTTTTATAGATACTTTAGCAATATCTCCTAGAGTATAAATTCCATACTTTTCTAATCTAGTCGCTGTTTTGGTACCGATTCGCCAAATTTTACTAATTGGTTGATAACTCCATAATGTTTTACGAAAAGTAATCTCATCTAATTTGGCTATTCTTACTCCATAACTATCTGCTTTTTTGTGTTTTGCAACTACATCCATTGCAACTTTCGCTAAAAAAAGATTAGACCCAATTCCTGCTGTTGCGGTAATTCCTGTTTCTATTACTACTTCTTTTATAATTTTTCTGACGAATTCTTCTGGTGTTTCCTTACTATATTTTAAATATTTACTAATATCAGCAAATACTTCATCTATGGAATAGACAAAAATATCTTCTTTAGCGATATACTTTAGATAAATATTATAAATTCTTGCCGATTCCTTTATGTAATGAGACATTCTAGGTGGGGCAATGATAAAGTCTACTTCTTTTTTATCATCTTTTTTTAACACTTCGTCATTAATGGATTTTCCTGTAAATCGATGGTTTTTTATTTTGGCCTTTCTTTCTTGATTTACTTTTTTTATTAACTGTTTTAATTCAAATAATCTGGCTCTTCCCCCAATCCCATATTGTTTTAAGGAAGGAGAAATGGCTAAACATATCGTTTTATCAGTTCGTGTTGGATCTGCTACTGCTAAATTGGTAGTTAACGGATTTAGGTTTCTTTCTACACACTCTACTGATGCATAAAAACTCTTTAAATCAATACATATATATACTTTTTCCATTTCATCACCATTATTATTTTAACACGAACATTTGTTCTTTTCTATGGTAAATTATAGAAAAAATAAATCTTTCATGATTTATTTTTTCATTATAGTATTTACTTTTTTTCTGAAAAAGTCTATTTACAGAATTGTTCTTGATATCTTAAACTTTTATTTCCTACATAGATATCATTATTTCCATCGACTGTTTGACACAATATAAAAGCAATATTTTCTTTTTTATTTACATATGTAGTGGTTCCACCATCCCATAAGGTTTCTACTTTTTTTAAATTTTCTTTAATTAACTTTCTAGTTAGTTTTTGTTCCTTTAATGCTTCTTCTATAGAGTATTGTTTTCCATCTTCAGCCTCATAAATTACTCTTACACAGTCTAAATATAGATTGTAATTATTCATTTCTACTTTTTCTAATGCATTACAGCTGTCTTTTTCTTCTACATAAAAAGTTTGTTTTACTATTTTTTCTATACTGACCATATCTATTATTGTTATTATATTAAATAAAAGGACTGTTGCGATTAAAAAAATTTGTATTCCATATTTTAATATTTTGTGTAAATTAAAATCATTATAAAATAGTACTTTTATTTTTTCTATTAGTTTTAATTTCTTTAATACAAAAGTAAATAGTATTACTCCTAAAATATTTAATATAAAATCATCAATATCAAAGTGTCCTGTCATGGTTATCAACTGTAATAATTCAATAAATAAAACGATAAGACCTATATGGATAAGTTGATATTTTAAATTTTCATACTTTTTATTTTTTAGTATTAATAAAAGTGATAATGGGGTTAATGCTATTAAATTACCTAAAATATTAATTATTTTATGATAACTATTACTTGGTCCTATTAAATAATTTATTATAGTTTTAAAGGGAATGATATTTACTTGGGTAGTATATATTTCAAGAAATTCTTTATTTATAAGACTTATTTTGGGACGATTTATAAATATTGTTAGTAATATTAATAAAAATAAATAGAGAAAAATATATATATTAATATTCCTTTTATATGTTTCTTTTTTATTTATTATCATTCCCAAATTAAAAATCAAAGCACTTAACAAGAAAATAAAACATACTGCTGTTAAATAAGTTGTTCCATAGGGATTTTTTAATATAGAAATTATAAATATTAAAATAGATAATATCCATAATAGATAGGTTGGGATTGTTATCTTCTTCATATTTTTACTCCTTTTATTTAGTCTTCTTCAATGATTATTGCTTCTTTTATTTTCTCTTTTTTTAGTTTCTTTTTAGCCTTCTTAATGATTTCTGTATTCTTTATTGTTACTGCTAAAAATATGATTAAACCTAGAATAGCAATTACTGGTAAAGCAATAAAGAAGAAGAACCAGGCAACTACAAGAAATAGAAAAATACCTAGACATATCAATAATATTTCTGTTACTTTTTTCATTTTTTATCTCCTTCTAATATTTCTGTATTTAAATAATAGTAATAATGTAATAATTCTTTTTTGTATTCAACAATTTTACCTTCTGGTAATACTAACATTCTAGTAACACCAATTTGTTCAACAAAACTTGGATTATGACTTACCATAATTAAAGTTCCGGTATAGTTTTTAAAGTTTTCACCAATAATTTTTTGTGTTTCTGGATCAAAATGATTGGTTGGCTCATCCAAAATAATGACATTAGTTCTTTGAATTAATATCTTACATAAAGCTACTCTTGCTTTTTCTCCAGGGGATAAAACTTTTACTTTTTTATAGACATCATCTTTAGAAAATAGGAAATTACCTAAAAATGTTCTTAACTCCTGATCATTATAATTAGGGTTATCAACATTTTCTAAAATTGTTTTATCTTCTTCTAATATTTCTAATTCTTGAGCATAATAAGCAATACTGACATGATACCCATATTCTATTTCTCCTTGAATTGGTTTTAATATTTTCATAATTAATTTTAATAATGTTGACTTTCCTATACCATTTTCTCCCACAATTAAAAACTTTTCTCCTCGTTGTAATTGAAAAGATAAATTATAATATAAATTATTTTTATTGGGATAATGAAAGGTTAAATGATTAACTTCAATTGGTATTTTTCCACTTTTTTCTAGTGGCTCTATTTGTATCTTTACTGTCTTATAACTTTCTTCTTTTTCTTCTAAATTTTCTAATTTATGTTCTAGCATTTTCTTTCTTGATTGGCCTAATCTTTTTAAATTGTGATTGGTTCTTGAAGCAGTTTCGGCTTTTTTTACTACTTCTTGTAATTTTTTAATTTCGCGCATTTGTTCTTTGATACGTAATTCTTTTTCTAGCATTTCGTTTGCATATAATCTTTTAAATTCATGATAATTACCCTTATAAACTTTTATTTTATGGGTTACTTTATTAATAAACAT
>CALVSS010000016.1 GCA_944359095.1 uncultured Bacilli bacterium
ATATTTTTTAGTTATAATATTAGCATCCATTACTTCTGGTTTACTAACACCATTAGGTATAAATACAGTTTCTCTACCATACTCATTTTTAAAATAATCTTGAACATTTTTACTTAATACAATAATCTCATCAGCACATTTAACTGCAACTTTTTCACCAAATTTTATATATTTAGTAGCAAATCCACCCCATTTAGCTCTTTGCCAATCTAATCCATGAATAGTAGCAATAATTCTTTTTTTAGAAAAAAGCTTAATAATCCACATCCATGCACAAGGACCTTCAGCATGATAGTGAACAACATCTGCTTTAGAAAATAAAATCTTCAATGTACCAAAAAATGAAGATGTCATAGCAGCAAGACCTTTTTTATCAATAGTAAAACATTTAACTAATTTTATTCCTTTATATTCTTTTAGGTTCGCATTTTTAAATTTTTTATCAGCTACATGTTTTCCTCCGCGATTGTAACAAGTAACATCATAGCCTTTTTGTACCATTCTTGTAGACAACTCTTCTACTACAATTTCTACTCCACCTTCTCGAGATGGAATTCTTTTATGACCAATCATTGCAATTCTCATAAGACCACCTCAAGTATGTTACTCCGCATCTTTTCCAAATAATACCACTTTAAAAGTCTTAAAGAATATTTTAATATCAAGTATTAGCGAATAATTATTTGAATAATATCTTTCTAAATCTAATCTTTCTTTAAATGTAGTTCTACTTCTTCCATTTACTTGCCAATATCCTGTAATACCTGGCTTTGTTTTAATAATATCTTCGTAGTATTCTTCCATATCTTCTTTTTCTCTAGGTAAATATGGTCTATTACCAATAATAGACATATCCCCCTTTAAAACATTAATAAGTTGAGGTAATTCATCAATAGAAAGTTTTCTAATGACTTTTCCTACTTTTGTAATTCTAGGATCATTTTTAAATTTCTTATTTTTCTTATATTCTTCCGCAGCAACCTTATCCATCTCTAAAGTACGAAATAATACTTCATCTGCATTTGGTACCATAGAACGAAATTTATAAAATTTAAATTCTTTTCCATTCTTACCAATTCTATTTTGTGTAAAAACAATAGGATGAAAATCTCCTGTTGCCATAGTTATAATCTTTAAAATAA
Organism: uncultured Bacilli bacterium; assembly: GCA_944359095.1. GTDB lineage: Bacteria > Bacillota_I > Bacilli_A > RF39 > UBA660 > Faecimonas. Next base: position 1,143 of record CALVSS010000016.1, read on the forward strand.
TGCCAACTGGTATTAATATAACAACACCAATCAACCCACACACAATATCAAATACTCTTTTTACGAATAAATATCCTAACTTTCTAACAGATACTCTATTCATTTTTTCTAACTCTTCTTGCTCTTTCTGATAAGCATCTAAATCCATAATAATTTCTTTTGTCTTAATTATTTCTTCTCCACTACTATTTTCTTGTTCTTTTACTAATACCTCATCCATACCTATACTCCTAACTTCTCTATTTATTTACTACTACAATTACTACTACAAACTTATCTTCTAATACCAAAGTTTTCATTAGAAATTACTTTGTTAAAGTTATTCTCTAATAAGTCCTCTATCATGTTATCACTTTTTACTATTGATTTCAATTTCTTTTTTAACTTTTTTATCTTAAAATCTTTCTCATGATGACAATCACTACCTAAAAAGGTAATTTGATGTTTCTTTAAGAAATAAATTAATGTCTTCTTAGCTTGACTACCATATTTACCAAACAAACTCTTATAGTTTCCTTGTAATAATACTCCCATTCTTAGATATTCTTCTATATGATCTGGATGTCTTTGAAAAATTCTATATCTTTCTGGATGAGCAAGCACTGGTACATACCCTGCTACTACAAGTTCATAAATAATATCTTTTGTATTATATAACATATTACCTAATGGAAATTCTAATAATATGTATTTAGAATTATTTAAAGTAGTTATTTCTTTCTTTTTTAATAACTTAATAAAATTATCATTAATAAATACTTCATTACCTAAATATAATTTAATATTTATACCTTCATCTTTTACTGCTTGAACTAGTTGATCAAATCTTTTTTTCTTATCCTCATTATTACAATTATATTTACTCTCTTCTATATAATGAGGCGTGATCATTAATTCTGTTATTCCTTGTTTTTCTGCTTCTTTTAATAAAGATATACTCTCACTTATATCTTTACTTCCATCATCTATCCCAAAAAGCAGATGTGAATGCAAATCTTTCATTATCTTCTTTTCTTCTTTTTCTTCTCGCCATAATATTCACTTGAATAATAACTATAATAGCTATTATCTTTTACAGAAGCTTTATTGATCACTACACCTGCTATCTTAGCATTTGCTTGAGCAAATACTTTTTTAGCTTTATCTAGGCTTTCTACTTTAGTCTTTTTATTACTTACTACAATAATATTAGCATCACTATACTTAGTCATTATCATAGTATCACTTAATCCTAATACTGGAGGGCAATCTAATAAAATAACATCATATATTCCCCTTAATTCTTCCATTAATTTTTTATTATTCTCAGACGCTAACAACTCTACTGGATTAGGAGGAGTTGGTCCTGTAGGTAATAAATCTATATTTTTATTACTAGTACCTACAATATATTTTTTTAACTTAATATCGTCTTTATAATTTAGAATTAAATTAGAGTAACCACCACTAGTTAAATTCATAACTTCAAAAATTTCATGTTGTCTACCTTTACGTAAATCACAATCTACAACCAATACTTTCTTACCTTCTTGTGCATAAGCAACCGCAAGATTAGCAGTAATAAAACTTTTTCCATCTCCTGATTGAGGTGAAGTACTTAGTATTACTTTCATTTCTCCATCAATTGCTTGAAATGCTAAATTAGTACGAATTGTTTTAATAGCTTCACTAAAAATAGATTTAGGGTTTACATTAATAATTAAATCTGTTGACATAACTCACTACTCCTTACTTTCTTTAGGAACTATACCAATTACAGTTAAACCTAATTTCTCTTCTACAATCTCACTTGATTTAATAGTAGTATCAAAATAATACATAACAAATACTACACCAAAAGATAATACTACTCCAATCATTAAATAAATAACATTATCTTTTACATAATTAATATTATATGGTTCTTTAGCAACTTCTGCCTTATCAATAATTGCTACATTCTCTAAGTTATAAATATCTTGTATTTCATCAGAGAACACATCAGCCACTTCATTAGCTATTTCAGCAGCCATCTTTTTCTTTTCATTATTTACTGTAATACGAATAATTTCTGTATCTTCTACAGAAGATGTTGTAATGTTTTTAGATAACTCATCTACAGTCATTTTTAATTTTAAATTATCGATTACTTGTTGTAATACTTTTCTACTAGTAATAATCTCACTATAAGTACCAATTAAGTTCTGATTTAATTGAGAATCAGTTTGACTATATTCTTTTTTACTCTCACCAACTAGTACAATCGTAGTATTACTTTGATACATTGGAACTCTTGTTAATATGGTATAAACATTGCCAATAATTACAATCACAACTATCGCAAGTATCATCCAAAGTAATCTAGATTTAAAATAACTATACACTTCTTTTAAATTTATCTCTTCCATACGAACCCTCCCTAAACGTGTATAAATCGTGCTTATTATAACATTTTTTATACCATTCGTCAATTTATTTTGTCATATTTTGTCAAAAAACTAATCTAAAACAAAAAAACTAGAAGCAACTTCTAGTTTACAAAGATGTTTTTTTAAACAATAACTTTTTTAATATAATCATACTAATATTTTTAATTTATATAAGATATTTCTACAATATTTCTTGTTGGAATTTCTGAAGTTATCTCTTGGTATCCCCAATCAATTTTATAGTTTGGCTTTAGTTTTGTTTTAAAAGGATACATTCTAGGACTAGTTCAGATTGATGTGTTTTTACATTCTCTTCATTGTATGTGATGCTCCACTTATATGATTATATCCAGCTAGGTTTGCTGTCTTTTTACTTCCGGTATTTAAATTATTTATTAGTAGAGTTAATGTATTTATTTCTGGGTACTCTTCAAACATTTCTTCACTGAATTCTTGTAATAGTAAAGCCCCTAAGTATTCTCCTCTTTTTTCTGGAACAATACCATAACTAATTTGATACATCTCTTGTTCTAAATAAATGGAAATGAAGCCTACTGGTACATCATCATAATACGCAATATATGCATGATTACACCGATTGTTTTCTTTTCTTTGATTAATTCTTTCTATATGATAACTTAAATTACCTAAATAGTTCTTAGCATAAGAATCGTTTTCTAATTCGATTACCACAGTTTTATGATCAATATTTTGTGAATCATATTCTGCTAAAAAGAAATTATCTAATTCCATATACTTTTCTTTATCCTTCCCTCTTGTAAGTATCCATTGCACTTCTTATTACATCATCCATGTCGTAGTACTTATATTCTGCTAATCTTCCACCAAAGATTATATTTTCTTCTTTATTTGCTAGTTCTTGATATTTTGCTTTTAAATTGTTATTTTTATCATCATTAATTACATAGTAAGCTTCTTTTTCTGGTGTCCAATCATCTGGATATTCATAAGTTACTACTGTTTTATTACTTTTTGTATTTTCAAAGTGTTTATGCTCAATTACTCTAGTATAGTCTACTTCTTTTCCTGTATAATTTACTACAGCGTTTCCTTGGAGATTATCTTGGTCTAATACTTTGGTATCAAACCTTAATGATCTGTATTCTAATCTACCTAATTTACAATCAAAGTATTCATCTAACATTCCAGTATATACAATTTTTTTAGCTATCTTTTTATAATAGTCTTTTTTAAGTAAAAAATCTTCTTCTAATTTAATTTCTATTCCTTCTAACATCTTTTCTACTAATTTTGTATATCCTCCTATAGGAATTCCTTGATATCTATCATTAAAATAATTATTATCATAAGTAAATCTTACTGGTAATCTTTTAATAATAAACGCAGGTAAGTCAACACATTCTCTATTCCATTGTTTTTCAGTATAACCTTTAACTAATTTTTCATAAATAGTTCTTCCTACTAGAGATATTGCTTGTTCTTCCAAGTTTTTAGGAGTTTTACCTTCCATTTCTTTTCTTTCTTCTTCAATATGTCTCTTAGCATCTTCTGGTGTTATGACATCTTTCCATATCTTAGAAAATGTATTCATATTAAATGGCATATTATAAACTTCATTTTTATATCTAGCAATTGGAGAATTCGTATATCTATTAAATTCTACAAAACTATTTACATAATTCCATACTTCTTTATCATCAGTATGAAAAATATGAGCTCCATATTTATGAACATTTATCCCTTCTATTTCTTCTGTATAAACATTTCCAGCAATGTGATTTCTTTTTTCTATTACTAATACTTTTTTTCCATCTTTTTTAGCAAGATTTGCAAATGTTGCCCCAAATAATCCTGCTCCTACTATTAAATAATCATATTTCATAATTTATCTTTGAACAAAAATTGTTCATCCTTTCTCCTTCTATTTTATCATATTATAAAATAAAAACCTGATTTTATTTCAGGTTTTTATTGATTACTATATTTTTTATATAATTCTATTCTCTCATTAATTCTATTTTTCCCTAATATTTTCATAATTGAGAATAAGTCTGGAGATTTTGTTCTTCCTGTTACCATAACACGAAGAGCTTCACAAACATCTCCAACATGACCTTTATAAGCATCTGGTGTTTTCTTATATTCTTTTGGACTTGCTGCATAACCATGTCTTGTTGCGAAATCTTTTGTCATGTTAAACCATTCTTCATTAGTCTTTGTTAAATCTAATTCTTCTACATATTCTTTCATTAGATTAACATCATAAGTTTTATCTCCATCGTATTTAGCATAGTTTTCTTCTTTAAACATAGAATCAATGGCATAAGAAAATTCTTCTTTTACATCAGAATATTTACTAATATCTTTTCTAGGTCTTGGTCCATCTTTTTCAATACTTAAAAATTTTATCATATCTTCTTTATTTTCTTTTAATAGTTTATTATAGTCTGAATCAAATTTTTCTGTATAAGCTAGTGTTTCATTATATACTTCTTCTCCACTTTTTCTTGAGAAATAAGTTTTACATAAATTAGTTAATTTAGCTTCATCAAAAGATGTTCCACCTATTGCTTGTTTATCAAATGAAAATGTAAAGTCTTCTATTTTTTTATCTTGATTATTTAAATACCATTCTTCAAAGTTTGTATTTGCTATTGTTGCTAGATAAAGATGTAGTGCTTCTATTGGAATACCACTTTCTTCATAGAATTTAGCTCCTGCCCATGGATCTTTTCTTTTAGATAATTTTCTAATTGTTCCTGTTTCACTATCCTTAATTGTGATTGGAGCAATATGAGCATATTTTGGAGGATTAAATCCTAATATTTCAAATAATTGAATATGAAGTGGTAAACTAGATACCCATTCATCACCACGAATAACATGAGTTGTATGCATTAGGTGATCATCAATTACATGAGCAAAATGATAAGTTGGTGTTCCATCTTTCTTTAATAAAACAGTATCCATATCATTTTCTGGAAATTTCATTTTTCCTTTAATACAATCAATAACTTCTATTTGTTTATTTGGGTCTCCTGGAGATTTTAGACGAATTACATATTCTTCATTATTAGCTAATTTTTCTTTGATTTCATCTAATGATAAATCTCTATCTACAGCATACATTCCATAGATACCTATTTTTGTCTTATTAATTTCTTGTTCTTCACGAATAGATGATATTTCTTCTTCAGTCATAAAGCATGGATAAGCATATCCTTTTACAATTAAATCTTTTACATAAGTTTGATAAATTTCCGTTCTTTTACTTTGTTGATAAGGCCCATAATTTCCACCAAAACTATATCCTTCAGTTGGTGTAATATCAAATCCTTTTAATACTCCAGTAATATTTTCAATTCCACCTTCTACAGCTCTTTTTTGATCTGTATCTTCAATTCTTAAAAAGAAAGAACCATTACTTTGCCTTGCATATACCATATCACAAAAAGCAGAAAATAAATTTCCAAGATGAACACTACCTGTAGGACTAGGTCCATATCTTGTTACCATTGCTCCTTCTGGTAAATTTCTTTTTGGATACATTTCTTCATATTCTTCTCTTGTCTTCTTTATATTTGGAAAAAGTAACTCAGCTAATTCTATACGTTCTTTTTCTGACATAGTCTCACCTCATTTATTTGTCTATTTAATAATAAACTAAAATAGTTATTTTTGCAAGATAAATACTCTTTCTTCTTACTGATCTCCTCTCGTATTAAAAAAATAAGTCATAATAGCTCCATAAGAAGTACTAAATAACATTAATACATCTTTATTTACTTGATAAGGAATAAATAATAAAGCAACTACTGTTAAAGTCATAATTACTGCTATTAATGTTTTTAAATCAGTCCATACTTTTTTCATATCTTTCCTCCTACTTTATTTTATTCTTTATCTTCTATTCTCTATTACAATTTATAGCAAAATAAAAATCCTTGAAAATCAAGGATTAATTTACTTGGTTGCCCTAGTTAGATTCGAACTAACGGAATGGTGCGGTCAGAGCGCACTGCCTTACCACTTGGCTATAGGGCAATATTTCTCTTAGTCCATTTTACAACAAAAAAATAAAAAAGGAAAGTATTATCTTCCTTTTTTAACTTCTTTTATTTCTTGTCTTTCTTTTAATCTACTATTAAAAAATTTTTTTAAATACTTATTATCACAAGTCATGGCACTAATTATAGAAGCGTCTAAGAAATACTTACTTGCTTGTTCGGTAATATTTGAAAAATCTAATTCATAATTAAATCCTAAATAAGGGGATATAACTTCTACACATTCTCTTAAGAATTCTCGATTAATTCTTCCATTACCCTCTCTAAATGGATGTATTATATTTAAGTCTGCATAAAAATCTGCTAGCCATGTTGTATAATCATCTTTTGTTTTTATTTTTATTGCTTGATGTCTAAATCTATTCATCGTATCAGTTAAACTAGAGTAAATTAATTCTGGTCTACAAAAAGTAGTATTTCCTTTAGAAATATTTTCATTTCTAGTTTCTCCAGCAAAATTATAGATTGGACCAAATACTTTTTTATGTAAATCTAAATAATATTTTACAGTAATTAAATTAGAAATTTTTTTAGGTTTTTGTAATTGAATCGTTGTTAATGTCAAGGTTGTTATTCTTCTTTCAGCAACATCTAAATCTTTTTGATCTTTTATATTTAATTTATTAATTAATACATCAGAGTTTGGATAACAATATTTTGATTGTGTATCTATAGCTTCTTCATATCTACTTTTTATGTTCATATGTTTCTTCGTTCTCCTTTTCTTTTGGAGTAATAATATCTTCTAATAATTTATTAATAGCTTCTTCATTAGGAGTACCATGAGAATCTTTTAATATTTGAAAGATTAAATTTTGTTCATAAACGGTTACTGCATGTCCTTCCATTTTATTATTACCAACCGCATTATCTATATCTTTTTTTAACTTTTCTTCAGGCATAGTTTCCCTCCTTATTTATTTCTTTCTTTTCTTTATTATATCATCTTTTTCTAATTTTCCAATTAATAAAGTAGAACTTGGAATATGTTTTTTTCTATTTTCTAGTACTTTTTCTTCTTCATAATTAGCATAACAATATTTACATAGATGACTACAAGTATTATAAGAACCAATATCTACCATTTCTACACAATTGCATTTAGATCCAGTACGCGCCTTCCATTTTTTATGTTTTTCTTTTCCTGTTAATTTTTGAGCTAGTTCTAGACTTAGACAATCTTCTTTTATAAAGCCATACTCTACTAAGTTTTCATCTTCAAAACAAGTTTGAACAGTCATATGATGTTTTTTAGCTATTTGACTAAAATTTTCTCCTATTTTTTTATAGTCTTCTTTTGTTAGTTTTTTAGGGTTTAATATTTTAATGTTTTTTCTTACATTTTTATAATCATCTAAAAAAGATATAATAATATGTTCTATATATCCATCTAGACTTTGACACATTCTTTCAAACATTTTTATATGATAGTCTATCGTATATTTTTGATTGATAAATATGGGATCATAGCGTACATAAGTATAAGGCTTTCCTATGATATTGGATATTTCTTTTATTCCTTGGATGATAGCTTTTTTATTTACAACATTAGGTTCTATATCTTTTAAATAAGGGGTTAATGTTATATGAAATAAAATTGGCTTTTTTATTTCTTTTAAATATGGGATTATAGGTAGTGGATTTTTAGTACAAAATAATATGGCATCTACATCTTTAAATTCAATCCTACTAACTAGTTTTTGATAAAAGGGATTTCTTACATCAACAAAGCCTTCTTTATATCTGTTTAAAAACCATGGCGTATAAAATGCTACGATATCTGTCCTTCCACTAACCATTAATATCATATTTTCACCTCTTATTTATTGTATCACGTTTCTACTTTTTCTAGGGCATCTTTTTGATACCATCCCATTGGTACTGTTGTTGATATTAGATATGGATATAGTGCTTGTGGTCTTATTCTTGTAATTGTTCCTATAATTCCTATTTTTGCTTTATTACTTGTACCATCAGAAGAAGCATTTCCTTGTTTTATAGTTTTAACTTTAGTGCCAATCATTAAATCTTTACTTGCTTCTTTTAATATTAATTCTTCGGATAACCATCCTGTATTTCCATTAATTAAATATGGAGCTGGTCTATCTTCGATGATTTTGGTAATTGTTCCACTATGAATTAGGGATGCTACTTTTCCTTCGGCATAACTATTTTTATATAAATAATTAAATGATACAACATCTCCTACTTTATATTCGTTTGTATTTGGTACTAGTTCATTTTTAGGATTAGCATATTGATCCCAAGTGGTTTTTTCTCCATAGAAATAATTTAAGTCTAGATTTTTAGAATATCCATTAATATAACCTTTTGATGTATATTGCCATAAAATATAAAAAGGCCAATATTTATTTGTAGGCTTTATGCCAGGAGCTCCCGTATTTGCTCCATAACTTGCTACCCATAGACCAAAGTTCCCTTTTACTACTCTTTCCCAGTCATATGTGTTTGCAGGAGATGCACTCATATATATGACTGGTCTAATTCCTGTTTTTTCATAAACTGTTTTTAAAAATTCATAGGCCCAGGTAGTATTACTAACATTTACTTCCCAATCTAAAACTAAAATTGCTTTTTTTAAATAATCTTTTGCTTTCGTTATAAACCAAGTAGCTTCATCAAGTGCTGTATTTCCTAAATCTGGTCTTGCAAAATGATAGATTCCTATCTTTTTATTACTAGCCATAGCTTCCTCTAGAAATTGTTTATAATTTGGATCTGTATATCCTACTCCTTCCGTTATTTTAACAATTACAAAATCTATATTTAAATTTTTTATTGCAATTCCATTTTGATATCTAGAAATATCAATTCCTTTTAACATTTTATCACCTCCTACCATAATATATAAATAGATTAAAAAAAGGATCATATTAGGTACCTATGATTCTTTTATTCTTACTTTTTTTCTATTCGTTTTACTAATGTTTTTAATTTATGGTAAAATGACTTTGGTGATTACATGAAAAAATTTATTAAAAAATATCGTTTCTTACTTATTCTTTTTATCGTATTTTGTATGATAATACATTTATCTTTATTTACTAAGAATATTTTAACTGCTGATGTATTACTAAATAGTAATTATTATCATGGTTATCGTTGGGAAATTTCTTTGGGAAGATTTGGATTATATTTGTTTGGACTATTGAAAGGATTTATGGTTTTTAAAGAAATAGAAATTTTTTTAGCAATTTTTCTATTTGGAATTAGTGGTTTGTTACTTATTGATTTTTTCCATATTAAAAATAAAGTTATACAAGTAGCTACCTTACTTCTTCTTGGTAGTAGTCCAATCTTTTCTAGTACATTACTTTTTCATTATTGTGCTCTTCCCTATTCTTTGGCTTTCTTTTGTGAGATTTTTGCTTTTTATCTATTTGTCCATTGTCAACAAAAGATTTTAAAGTATCTTATTCCTATTCTTTTGATTGCTTTATCTTTAAGTATGTATCAAGCGTATTTATCAGTTTTCTTTACTTTACTTCTTCTTTATTCTATGATTCAATTAGTAAAAAAGAAATTTTCTTGGAAAGAGTTTTTCTTAGAGCTTGCAATCTATTTCTTAGGAATTATAGTTTACTTTCTTTGTATGAAATTATCTTTAATTGTTTTTCATATTACTTTAGATAATTATCGTGGAGCTAATCAACTTAGTATTGTAGATATTATTATACATATTCCTAATCGCCTTCTGTTAGCGTATTCATCCTTTTATCAATTTTACTTTACGGATACCATTGTTTCTAATACTAATGTTGGAATTCATATTTTAAATATCTTTTTATTTCTTTTGTTTGGTCTATCTATTATTTATAGTTGTTGGAAAAATAAACTAAATGTAAAAGAAATTCTCTTATTTATTTTATTTTTATTACTACTTCCTATTTCTCTTAATGTTGTTACTATTTTGTTTCAGGATACACAATTGCAACTATTGATGAGTAGTGCTTATTTATTGATATATCTCTTTTTAGGATATTTTATGCAAGATAATAAATTATTTATTTTCTTACTTTGCTTTGTATTCTTATTTTTGATTCGTGGATATCTTATTCAAGATATGGCTACTTATCAAACTTTAGATATTACTTATCAAAAAACTTATACTTTAGCTTTAGATATTAGAAGAGAAATTAATAAGTTAGGAAAAGAAAAAGATGTTCTCATTATGGGAAATTTAGATCATAATTCATATTATCATAATCAGTCTATAGAAGAAAAAGCTATTTCTAAACTCACTTATGGATTTGTTTCTAATTATTCTTTGTTTTGGGATGAATATACTAATATGAAAAATGGTTGGACAAGATTTTTTCAATTTTATCTTGGATACCCTATTACTTTTGTAGATGAAGAGATGTATCAAAAAATAAAAGATAGTTCTTCTTTTAAAAATATGGAATGCTATCCAGACTCTGGTAGTATAAAAGTTATTGATGATGTTATTGTTGTTAAATTAGAAAATTAAAGCAGAAAAGTATTAAGGCTTTTCTGCTTTTTCTAATTGTAATAAATATTTCTTTTTTTCAAGTCCTCCAGCGTATCCTGTTAATGAACCATTTGTTCCTATTACTCTGTGACATGGTATAATAATTGAAATAGGATTATGGCCTACTGCTCCGCCAATTGCCTGCGCTGACATTTTCTTTTTTCCTAATTTTTTCGCAACAATTTTTCCTAAATCTTGATAGGATATTGTTTTTCCATAAGGTATTTCTAGTAGAGTTGTCCAAACTATTTTTCTAAAGTTTGTTCCTTCTATTTTTATTTTTAAAGATTTGGGATTAGGCTTTTTTCCATTAAAATAATTTTTTAACCATAGTTTTGTCTCGTTAAATATATCTAAATTACTTTTTTCTAGGAAATGATTTATTTCTTCTAAAAAATATTTTTTTTTTTTTTTATTAAGACCTGTTAAATAACTTCCATCACTAGTTATGATTAAATTTCCGATGGGAGAAGATATTCTTGTTTTATACATAAATCTTATTTTAAAATACCTCGATACATATCTTGGAAGATACCTGGTTTTTCTACTAGTTCTTGATATTTCCCTTGCTCTACTATTTTTCCTTTATCCAAGACTAAAATTCTATCACGGTTTTCTAGTGTTGTTAGACGATGAGCTATAGAAATAATTGTTGTGTTTTTTTCTTGTTGTAATTTTTCAATAGATTTTTCAATATGCTTTTCTGTCGTATTATCTAAGGCACTAGTTGCTTCATCTAATATTAAGATAGAAGGACTTCTTAAAAATATTCTAGCAAGAGCTATTCTTTGTTTCTGTCCACCAGAAAGATTAGATCCTTCTTCAGATATTTTTGTATTATACTTTTTAGGTAAATTTTCAATAAATCCCTCTATATCTGCTTTCTTGCAAGCTTCTTTTACTTCGTTCATAGATACTTCTTCTGTTAAGCCATAACAAATATTATCTTTTATTGTTCCGGCTATAATAAAGGGTTCTTGAGGAACTAAAGCTATTTCTTTCGCAATATCTTTTCTAGTTAAAGAATCTATATTGATACCATTTATCTTTATAATTCCTTCTGCTTTTTCTAATTTAGTAATTACTTTAATTAAAGAAGTCTTACCACATCCTGATGGTCCAGCTATACCTATAAATTCTCCTTTTTTTATTTCTAGATTTAGGTTATCAATAATATTATCTTCCGATGTTTTATATTTAAAATTCATATTCTTTATAGAAAGAATACTTGGTAAAGTTTCTATACTTTTTTCTTTTTGAATTGGTTGATAAGAAAAGTCTTTTGGTAACTCTATCATTTTAAAATATTCTTCTGCTAATACCGTTGACTCTGATAGTTCATCAAATATTCTATGTAATTCTCTTAGGGGTGTTGTTAATTGGGTAAAGCATAAGTACGCTGTTAATACAGTACCAACTGTAATAATTTTTTCTCCAGCTAGATATGCAGATATGCCTATTACTAGGACCGTAAAAATAGCCTCATTTACAAATTTTAGACAATCATAAAAAGCCATAGCTTTATGATGCTTCATTTCTTTTTTTCGTAAATATTCTGAAGTGTTATCAAAGCGTTTAGTTTCACTTTCTGCGTTATCTACTACACGAATTACTTCGATACCGTTGATTAATTCAACCATAGTACCATCCATATTAGTCTTTTCATTCATTAACTCTACACGTATTCCTCGTTGGGTTGTTATTTGTCTAAATACAATGATAATTCCAATTGGTATTACTAATAACATCAATAAAGCAAGAGATACTGGTAATTTGGAAAAAATAACAAGAATTGCGGCTATACCATTGAATATTGCTGGAGCAAAATCCATAAATAATAGTTTTAATAATTTGGTTGTTCCCTCTAAACTACGATTTAATTTACCATGAATGTTTCCTGTCATATTTTCTTTGAAATAATCAAGAGGTGCATGAAGCAAGGACGATATTGCTTTCGTACGAGCTTCTTTTTCAAAACTTGTCGAGGTGTCTTCTACTAATAACCTTCTAATTATTTTAATAACTTCATTAATAATGGTAATTCCTAGAATAAATCCTAAAAATGGTAATATTCTAATAAATGATAGATGGGTACTACTTAAGATATCGTCTGTTAATCTACCAATAGATAATGGTAATAACTGCGTTAACAATGCTGAGATTATCATAATTATAATAATGATAATAAAATTTAATTTTTGCTTTTTAGATAACATTTGATATATTTTTTGATAAATACCTTTTTTCATGATTATCACCTTATTTTCACAAGTATTATATCACATTAGATAGAAAAAAAGATATCATTTAGATATCTTTATTCATTTACTTCTAATTTATCCAATAGTTCTGTAATTATCTTTTCTTTTTGTGGAGTTGTTTTCTTTAATTCTTCTAAGAAATCATGGGTATTTTTACTTTCTGGTAACATATATCCAGCTTCTCTCATTAAATCTTCAATAATTACTTTATTGGCGTGAATCATAGCTTTATAAAGTTTCTTTTCTTGTTCATCAGTAGAACTTTTTATAAGACCTTTTAATTTATTTATTGTTGCTATTTTTATATTGGCCACTTTAAATAGTGCTTTTATTACTTCTTCCTGGTGTACTTGTTGTTTTGGCATTTTATTTGGTATTAAAGTGATAGCTCTTGCTGGACAAGCATTTGCACAAGCTCCACATCCAATACACTTATCAAAATCAATTTGACCTGTTTCTGTATCACTTGCTCCTGTTGGGCAAACAAATAAACATAGACAATCTTTTGAACATAATTTTAAATTACGATATGCATGGAATTTAGCCATTATTTCACCTCCAATATTTTAAAACTAGGTACTTTACAAACAGGACATACTTTTGGTGGTTCTTCTCCTATATAGATAAAACCACAGATGTCACATACCCAAATTTTAGTATTTTTAATATAATCTAAGCCTTTTTTATCATAGTTTTCTAGTATTAATTTCATCATATTAGAAGTTTTGGTAGCCCATGTTAAAACTCTTTTTGCTCCACGATCTGAATTGATATCTGCTATTTTCATAGCAGATTCTAATTCTTTTCTATCTTTTTCATTTTCTATTTTTAATTCTTCTAAACTACTAGCTTCTTCTTTTGTTTTTTCTTCAAAATACTTTGCTAGTTCTGTAAATAAGCTTTGTTCTTCTTCTTTATATTCTTTTTCACATGCTTTTGCTAAATTAGAACAAATGTAAGTAATTTCTTCATTTGTTAGTGAACGCAAATCCTCTTCTATTTCTTGTTTTTCTTCTATACTCTCTTCTTCTTTTTGTGGTTCTTCTATTACTTCTTCAAAGGCACTTTTTGGGGAACCACATAGAGGACAAGTCCAATCATCAGGTAGGTCTTCAAATTTTATTTTTTCTTTCGTTTCATCATAGATATAGCCACAGATTATACAACGGTACTTCTTCATAATTTTTCTCCTTTACTTTATAGGTTTAGTATAACAAATTTACAAAAGAAAAGGAAGAAAAGTTTCTTCCCCTTATTATTTAGCAAATAATACTTTTTCTGATTTATATTGTTTAATAATGTAATATAGCACAATACTAATATAGATGATTGTTGATATTATCATTAATAAGACATGTAACATGTTAATG
>CALVSS010000017.1 GCA_944359095.1 uncultured Bacilli bacterium
TAAATGAAATCAAAAGAAAAGCTTAATTTCAAGAAAAATTAAACTTTTTTATATTTATTAACTGTCAAACTCGGGAAGGTTAATTTAGGTTAACCTTTTTTATTTGTCTAAAACATTCATTTTTAATGGAAACATGTTATAATGATAGAAAGTAAGGGTTCTATGTGAGGTGTTTTGCTGGGGAAATATCAAATAAGTGTCAAGGAAACTAAAGAAAAACTAAAATATGTAAAAGAATTATTAAAAAGTAATCTTTCTGCTGAAGATAAAGAAAAGGTTCAAATATCTTTATTTTCTTATTTATCTATTTTAAATGCTTCTACAAATGTACAATTAACAAATTTTTTAAATCAAATAACAAAGGGTAAGTTTTCAAAGAGGAATTCAAGAATGTGAAAGTGTTGCGGAAATACTAGTAAATGATTATATTAGTGGTTTTGATTATGTGGATAATCATTATTTAGAATTTTTAATCGAATTAACTAATAATGTTGCGGTTTCTGATGTTAGTGATCAACAATTTGAAAATATCAATATATCTAACGAGCAGTTAATGCAGATGACTAGAAACTTTTATAACTCTTTTGATAATAAAAAAATTAAGGATTGTTTTAATCAAGTAGTATCTAAAAAAAATTCCATTAGTATTGTTCCTAGACCTAATATTTTTTCCGGAGAAAATAGTACTTTGGGTGGGATTTGTTTATATGATCATATCTTTCATCAACCCTATCCTACTATATATAAGCATAAAAATATTAAAGATTTTTTGATACTAAATCATGAAATAATGCATGGCGTTGATTTCTTTATGTTACCAAAATTATATACTAAAACCTATTATGGTTTTCATGAGACTCCAACTTATACTTGTGATTATCTTACTATTGATTTTTTGGAGCATGCAGGGATTCATAAAAAAGAAGTAGAAAAATTGAAAAATGATAAAGAAGGCTATTTCTGTACTCTAGCTTCCAGAGTACAATTTCAAATTAATAGAAGATTAAAAAGAAAAAAATTGATATGTCCAAAGGATATACAATGGATGATATCAAGTCTATTATGGATTTTGATTTAATGAAAATGATGTTGGAAGTAGAATCATCTGTTTTAGCATATGGATTTTATAGACAAATCAAAGAAAACAAACAACAAAGATTATTAAATTTAGAGAAATTTATGAGTTCTAATATACCAAAAGATAAAGTACCTGATTTTTCAGATTATGGATTAAGTAATGAAGTATTGATAAAGTTAAGTCAGCAGATAACTAAAGATCAAAAAATAAAAAAGCAAATGGAAAAAGAAGATAATTTAGAACAACAAAATGAACTTCAACAAGTAAATGAAAATGCAAAAAAATTAGTTAAATCATCTATAAATAGAAGAGCTTTTATAAAAACTAGTGTTTTAATACTCATGTTATTTACTATGTCTATTATGATAATCATATTATTGTTAGCAGCAAAAGCTAGAATATAAATTTAGTAACATAAAAAAAAGGAGAAAACAATTATCTCCTTTTTTCATTTTTATAAATCCATTTGTGTTTCTTCTGAAAAATAGTTACCACTAAATAAAGCATTTTGTTTTGTGATACCTTTTATGAAATCAAATTCTTGTTTTGTTTCAATCATATCAAAGATTGGAATTAAGTCTTTAGATAAGTCATTCATCATTTTTATTTTATTGCTAAGAACACATTTTACTTTATTATTATTCATGGCCTTTTTCCAATAATCACTAGATATTTTTACATAAGATAAATCACATTTTTCAAATATTAAATCTCCTGTTGTACTATCATATTTATCTATACAAATACCTAAATTCATTTTTTTTAATAAATTTAGAGTTTTAATTAATTTGGGATAATTCTTTTTTTCTATATCTGAAATATCAACACTTATTATTAAATTTTTTAGATTATTATTTTTCTCTTCTTTAGCCTGTTCTATATATTCATATATGTCATTATTTTTTATCAAAGAATTATAATCTACTGTTATTATTCTTTTTTGATTAGTCTCTTCTTCAATACTTATCATATTTTTTAGTGTTTGAAGATCTATTTTAGCTAATAAATTATATTTTTTTAATAAACTATATTTGTTTCTTTTGAAAAGGGATCTTCCTCTTTCTGTTCTTGTATATATTTGAATTATTTCTTGTTTCTTTTTATTACAATTATATAAAGATCTTTCGGCATATGTAAAGGAATTATCTTCAATGAATTGCTCTGTTCTTTTTAAAAATAAGTCATCATTTTGTCTTGTCTGCCAAATTTTATCTGAAAATTTTTGATATCTTATCTTATGCTTTTTCGCATAATACATCATATAGTCAGCTTCTTCTTTAGTACTATCTAAATCAGGTTTGGCATCAGTACTTCCAGCATTATAAAAGAAAACAGATGGTATTTTTTTCATTTCCGTAATTTCTCTAATTTCTTTATCACATAATTCAAATATATCCATTATTTTATCTTCGGGATATTTTGTCACAATAGCGAATTCATCACCATGTAGTCTAGCAACAATAGAATCTTCAAAATATTTAGTGATTATTCTTGCAAATTCCTGTAAATATAAATCACCTATATTATGTCCAAAAGTATCATTAATACTTTTAAAGGCTTCAAAGTCTAACATAATAAATGTATGAATTTCATTCTTTTTTAAATATTTTAAATAATATTTCTTTAAGTATGCTTCATTATGTATTTTGGTTAAATAATCTATATATTCGGGTTTCATCTGGTCTCTCCTTTAGATATACATATCATAATATATTTTTCCTTATAAATCAAAGGTTTCGATAATTATTATAGTCACTTTACATATAAATACTAGTTTTATTATATAATTTGACAAAAAATTATCTTAATTTAGTTAATTTCATATAATAATTTAAAATACTGTACAATTATTTTAAGTATTGTTAAAATATTGATATAAGGACGGTGGTAGTGATGTTTTGTCATAAGTGTGGGGCTAAAAATGATATTAATGATTCTTTTTGTCAAAATTGTGGGGCTAAATTAGTTTTTGCTAATAAGGTGAAAAAGCAATCTACTTCTAAAATTATAAGTGATGCTGGAAAAAAGGCTGTTAAACTTGGAGCTAAAGGAATTAAAAAAGGTCATAGTTTGGTATTTAAAATTGGAGCTTTTACTTCTATTTTTGCTATTGTTATTGCTCTTCTTAATTTCTATTTTACTTATATGATTTCTACTCCTGATGGTGTTGTTAAAAATTTTTTTGAGGCTAGTGATAATATGGATTATAAATCAATGGTAGCGTGTTTTGATCCAACAACCCAAAAATTAGCTTCTACTGGGGGTAATCTTATTATGGACTTTATTGGTTCTGCTACTGGTTTTAATATTGATTTTGATACAGCTACAACTATTTCTTCAGCATTTGGTAGTCAGATGGTAACTGAAGAAAATCAATGTAATGCTAGTAATTTTAAAGTTGAATCTATTACTGGGGAAAAATATAGTGCTTTTATTAAAAAATTTGGAACTAAAATTCAATCTATTGGTAATGCTTTAGGGTCTACTGCCGTTGTTTCTTTTGAAGTTGATAATAAGCCTACTTGTGTTGCTTCTAGTTATAGTGAAGATATTCCTGATAATGCTAGTAGATTAAAATACGAAATAGAAGTTAAAAATTATGGTAAAGATGGTTGGAAAATTCCTGGTAATGTTACTATTCGATATGTTGGATATGTAGAGTAATATTTTAGGTTTTTGTTACATATTATGTTTAGAAACACATTTTGATTTTCATTATGTGTTTTTATTTGACAAAATACTTTATCTATTGTACTATGACTAAGTAGATAAAAGGTGGTTATTATGGCTTGGAAAAAGAATAAATTAGAATTGTTTTTAAGATTAGATAGTGAATACTATGAAATAGTTAAACCTATTATTGAGAATCCTGAATTCATTAAAAGAAAAGAATATGTGCATCATGAGAGTTGTAGTGTTTTTGATCATTGTTTAGCTGTTTCTGTTTTATCTTATTTATGGTCTAAAAAATTAGGATTAGATTATAAAAGTGCTGCGATTGGTGGATTATTACATGATTTTTATGATAAACCATGGCAATCTAAAGATCATAAAGCCGTGAAAGAAAAAGGAAAAATGTTTTGGCAAAAGCATGGATTTGTTCATGCTAGAGAAGCTGTCAATAATGCTTACTTATATTTTCCAGAATTTATGAATAATAAAATTGATAATATTATTCGTAGACATATGTTTCCTTTAAATGTAGTTCCTCCTAAATATAGTGAGGCTTGGGTTGTAACTATGGTTGATAAATATGTGTCTATGGATGTATTTAAATCACCTAGAGAATGGCCTAAATACTTAGGATTAAGTAGAAAGAAAAATGTTTAATTTAACATTGTAGATAATTCTTCTATAAATATAGAAGGATTTTTTTGTGGAACTAATAAATAAACTTTATTTTTAGTCCTAGTTAAAGCTACATAGAATAATCTTCTTTCCTCACTATATGGATATTTATCTTGTCTATTTACTACTAATCTAATTATTTTTTCATCTTTTAATTGATTAGGAAATCCTGTTATTTTATTTTCTAAATTTATTAAAATTACATTATCACTTTCTAATCCTTTGGATTTATGTATCGTCATATAAGTTATCTTTAAAGATTCATAATCTTTTATTATTATTTTATTTTGATTTTGTAGTTTTATATTTTTATCTAGTAATAAATAGATATCATTATTATTTCTACCAAGAATTAAGATAGTTTGGTTTTCATATTTAGATAATTCTTTAATTACTTTCATAAATGTTTCTTTTATATCTTTATATTTTAAAATAATAATTGGTTTTTGTTCATGCTTTGATGAGTATAATTGCTTTTTTATTTGATTTTTATTTTTCATAATAAATTTACCTGCTATTTTTATTAATTCATTACTATTTCTATATGTCTTTTCTAGCTTCATAATTTTAGCATTAGGAAAATAATTTTTAAAATTTAAAAATAAAGATATATCACAACCAGTAAATCTATAAATAGATTGAAAATCATCTCCTACTACCATTAATTTTGCTGAAGTTTTTTTAATGATTTCATTAATCAGATTAAATCTTATTAAAGAAGTGTCTTGATATTCATCAATAATTATGTATTTTATATTCTTTTTTAGGCCATATTCTTTTACTTCTTTGGTTGCCTTTATAATCATATCATCAAAGTCTATTTCTTTATTTTCTTGTAAGTAGTTTTCATATTTTAAATATATATTTAATATAAAAATTAATAGTGTTTTTTCTCTTTGATATTTTTTATAAAATATAGTTTTTTTTATTGTTTTTATAAATTTTAGGAAGTCTTCTATTTTATAATTATTACATTTCATTAAATGAATAAAAGTTATACATAGTTTTTCTAAGGCCATTAATTCTTTTTTATTATGATTTAAAATATCTTCATAACTTTTTAAATTTCTTTTATTGAGGTAATTACAAATTAATTTTAAATGATGGGGTGATGTGAATATATCTTTTTGGTAGAATTCATTTGTAATTTCTTCTAATAAATATTCATCAGCAATTTCATAGTTTTTATCTTTTATAATTTCTAATGATAGTTTATGAAAAGTATAAGTTGGTACTATTAAATTTAGTTCTGTTTTTAGTTTTTGTTTTAAACTTTCGGCAGATGCTTTTGTAAATGATATACATAATATTTCTTCTTCTTTTATATTTTTTTCTTTAACTAAATAATTTATCTTTCCTAATATTGTTAATGTTTTACCACTTCCAGCACCTGCTGTTACTAGAATATAGTTGCTTTCATCTTTTACAATTTCTATTTGAGATTTATCTAATCTATATTTTCCAATTTGCATAAGTTATATTTTATTTATTTTTATTTTTCTTGCAAATTCATAATTTTTATATTTTAGGCTATTTATTTTCTTCTTTCTTTCATTTACAATCTACTTTTCATTTTTTATAATATTATTAGGTGATAATTATGGAAATTACTATTTCTATTCGTTCTTTTCATGATTTAAAGAGGTTTCAAAGAAAGTTATTTTTTTATCGTTCGTTTTTTTGTTTATTTGTTCATTTTACCGATAATCATTCATTGATACCGATTCATTCCCTTATAGAAGCGTTAAATATAAAAAATAGAAAAAAACGTATTACTTATGTTTATGATGCTGTATGTAAGCAAGTTGATCATTATTATCAGGATAAAAATTTATGTGATTTTAGTGATGGTTGTTGTGTTGTTCAAAGGAGAAATAAAAAATATCATAATGGTTGTTGTAGATTATGTAGATATTGTGGTCCTCATGGTTGTTCTACTAGTAATTTTACTTGTAAACTATTTTATTGTTATACTGCAAAATCTAAGAATCCTGAGAAAGTTCTTTCTTTTGATGATTTCATTTTATTAAAGTGTCTTAGTGTTCGACAAAGATTTTTATTACGTCATGATTTTTTTTCTAGTCGAGAACAAGTAATTCAAGATTTATGGTGGGAAAGTGTTTTCATTAATTTATTTAGAATCTATCCAAGATTTATTTCTAATATCATACTAAAAAGAAGATAATTAGTTCATACCTAGTTATCTTCTTTTTTTTGTATTTTTAACGTTCTCATAGAGTTAATAATTGCAATTATGGATACTCCTACATCTGCAAAAACAGCTTCCATCATATTTGCTATTCCTATTGCTCCTAATAGTAAGAAAAAGATTTTGATTCCAATAGCAAAATAGATATTTTCTTTGACAATTTTTATAGTACGTTTTGATAGGTTTATAGCTGTATCAATTTTAGAAATATCATCATCCATAATAACGATATCTGCAGCCTCTATCGCAGCATCACTTCCTAAACCACCCATTGCTATTCCTATATCTGCTCTTGTTAATACTGGAGCATCATTCAATCCATCACCCACGAAAGCAACATTTTCTCCTTTTTCTTGCTGTTTTAATATAGTTTCTAGTTTTTCAACCTTTTCTTGAGGTAATAATTCTGAATAGACTCTATCTATATTTAATTTTGTGGCAATATCCTCGGCTATTTCTTTTTTATCACCTGTTTGCATAATCACGTTTGTTATTTTATCATTTTGTTTTAACTTTTGTATTGTTTCTTTGGCATTTTTCTTTATTTTATCAGCAATTACGATATAACCTAGGCATTTATTTTCTTCAGCTACATAAATAATAGTACCTATTTCTTTTGCCCTTTCAAACTTTATTTTATGTTTGTTTAATAATTTTTCATTTCCTACTAAAATAGCTTTTTTATCTATCTTAGCCATAATTCCATATCCTGCTAATTCTTCTAAATCTTCTATTCTTGATTGGTCTAGTTTTTTTGTATATTTTTCTTTAATTGCTAAAGCTATTGGATGAGAAGAATAACTTTCTGCTAAAGCGGCTATTTCTAATAGTTTATTTTTATTTTCTGATTTTATTTCTGTTATTTCAAATTTTCCTTCTGTTAAAGTTCCTGTCTTATCAAAAACTATTGTTTTGGTACTTGCTAAAAGTTCAATATAATTACTTCCTTTGATTAATATTCCTTGTCTAGATGCTCCACCTAGTCCACCAAAAAATCCTAAAGGAACTGATATTACTAGGGCACATGGACAAGAAATAACTAAAAATGTCATAGCTCTTTTTAAGCATTCTAATAATGTTAAATCTTTAAAAAATAATGGTGGTAAAAAGGCAAGACATAAGGCTAGTATTACTACTATTGGTGTATAATATTTAGCAAACTTTGTTATAAAATTTTCGGATTTGGTTTTTTTACTTGTCGCATTTTCTACTAAGTCTAATATTTTTGATGCAGTTGATTCAGAAAATACTTTTGTTACTTTTATTGTTAATATTCCTGTTTTATTAATACATCCACTTAATACTTGATCCTTTGGTTTTACTCTTTTTGGAATGCTTTCTCCTGTTAAGACTTTATTGTCTATCATAGATTCACCAGTTTTTACCATTCCATCTAATGGGATTTTTTCTCCTGGCTTTACTATAATTTCATCTCCAATGTTTACTTTTTCAGGTGATACTTTTATTATTTTTTCACCAGACTTTATATTAGCATAGTCTGGTCTAATATCCATTAATTCTGTAATAGATCTTCTTGATTTTTCTACAGCACTAGACTGGAATAATTCACCAATTTGATATAATAACATTACTAAGACTGCTTCTGTATATTCTTTTGTTGCAAAAGCTCCTATAGTTGCGATAGTCATTAGGAAGTTTTCATCAAAAACTTGTCCTGATACTATATTTCTTAATGCTTTTAATATTACGTTATAACCTATTAATAAATAAGTAAATATATATAATATTAATTTAATCATATCTATTACTGGCAATATGGTAATTGTAACAAGTAAAAATATTGTTATAATAATTTTTATTAATTCCTTTTTTTCTTTTTTTGTCATAATTTATCTCCTAGTCTAACCAAGTACATCCCGGTTCTACTTTTTTACAAACTTTTTTAACCTCTTTTAAAATTGTATCATAGTTTTCACTTTCAAACTCTATTTTTACTTTTTGCATTAAAAAGTTTACATTAGCATCTACTATACCTGGTACTTTTTTTATTGCTTCTTCCATTTTAGCAGCACATGCTGCACAATCTAAGTTTTCTAATTTAAAACTTTTTTTCATATTTTCTCCTTTCATTTGAATAATCAGTCAACTGTTAATAATATTATACTTGAACAACTATTCAAATGTCAATAATAAAAAAATGCAAAAATTTGCATTATTTATTTTGAAACATCATTCCTTTATAGTATTTCCAAGCTAAGATACGGAAAGCTCTTTTATTAATTAGATTTTCGTCAATTGTTTTTTCTTCTAGAGCATTTTTTATTTCATTTATACTTTCTTGGTAGTCCGTTGTAATAATCAAATCATTCCCAGCAAGAAGAGCTTTTACTGTTTTGTTTTCAACATTTTCTAGTGCTCCCATTGCTATATCATCAGTAATAACTATACCGGTAAATTTTAAATTATCCCTTAATAGATTATGAATATCTTTGGATAATGATGCTGGATTATTTTCATCAATGCTACTTACAATATTATGGCTTACTAAAACTGCTTCAGCCCCCGATTTTATTCCTTCTTCAAATGGTGGAATATCATTTGTCATAATTTCTTCATAAGTCCTCTTATCTGTTGCTGTACCATCATGGGTATCTGCATTATTTCCATAGCCAGGGAAATGTTTTAATGTGAAAGATACGTTTCCATTTTTGCTTTCTTCTATCACGGTTTTCGCATATCTTGATGTTAAATCTGTATTTTCACCTAATGTTCTACTATACATATAATCATCAGGATTAGTTGAAACATCTACCACGGGAGCAAGATTTAGATTTAGTCCTAAGCTTTCTAATAAATCGCTTTTTTCTTTCGTATCCTCTTTTATTCTATCAAGGCCTCCTTCTAAGTATAACTCTCTTGGAGACTTAAATTTTTCACTTCGTAAATTTGTGTTACTACTAACTCTTGTAACAATTCCACCTTCTTCATCCACCGCTGTTAAAATAGGGATATTAGCAACACTTTGTAAATTAGAAATCATTGCGATAACTTCATCTTTGTTTTTTCCTTTAAAATCCTTAGCAAAGAAAATATACCCGCCAAATTTATTTTCCTTTAGCACTTCTGCTTGATTTTCTTCAGGATATCGAACTAGTAATATTTGAGCTATTTTTTCATCTAAAGTCATATCTTGTAGCTTTTTATAAGCTAAAATATAGTAATCGCTAAATATTCCTTCATCTTTAAAGTCTTCTGGTAGTCCATCTTCATCTTTTATCACCTTTTTTGTTTTATAGGTTATTACTTTTGTTGTTTGTATTGTATTTTTGGTATTAAGTTTCCCTTTATACTCAATATTTACTAGTTGTCCTATCTTTGGAGCTTTTTTATCGATCTTAAACGTATAGATTACATTGTTACTGTCTTGAACTGTTACGTTTTTTCCTTCTACATTTGTTACTGTTGCAATTAAATTTTTAACATCCTTTTTTTCTGCTTTTTCTTCTTTTTTACAAATCCCTATTATTCCCACTATTATCACAATCAAAATTAATAGTAAAAATATAATTCTTAACTGTTTCATAGCCACCTCTTGTTTCATTATATACTTTTTTTTATAAATTATGTTAATCTTTTCTTATATTTGCATTAAAACTACTAATTTATTATAATACAGTTGAGGTGATATCTTTGGAAAAACTTAATAATGATGACGCTATAGATAATGATATATTAGTAAATGAAGTTAAGAAGAAGATTTGTTCTAATGACATTATTCATAACTTAGCTTTTTTTTATAAAATTATGGGAGATAATACTAGATTAAATCTATTGATGGTGTTAGAATTTGGAGAATTATGTGTTAGTGATTTGGCATATTTACTTAATATGTCTATTTCAGCTGTTTCACATCAACTTAAAATTCTAAGAAATGCTAAGCTAGTAAAAATTAGGCGAGATGGTAAAAATATTTATTATTCTTTAGATGATAATCATATTAATTCTATTTTGGAAGTTTCTCTACATCATATTTTAGAAAAATAATTTTTTTATTATCAACAATAAACCCTGCTTCTTGAATATAGAAACAGGGTTTTTCATTTTTAATTTTCTTTTTTTATGGCATATAAAACAATTTCTGTTGGGAATAGTTCTGACCCATAACAACGTAGATAGAATTTATAATTATTATTTATTTCATCAATCATTCTTGGAATTTTCCATAGATCTTCATAATTATGATAAACAGATATTAATAGTGTTGGGCTTTCATTTCTTATATGATTTTGACATCCTACTAGAGCCTTTGTTTCTGCCCCTTCAATATCCATTTTTATCATAGTAATTTTGTCATTGATATCTTCATCAATACATACTCCTTCTAATATTTCTTCTCCTTCTTCTGATACTTGATTTGCTGATGCTCCTTCCTCACTAATATTCATATATACTTTTCTTTTGGTATCTAATACAGCTTTTTTTCTAATTTCAATATTTTGGTAATATCTCGTATTATTTTTTAATTGTCCAATACTTTCTGGAGTGATTTCATATGCATATATTTTTTGGTAAGAATTTATTCCATAATTTTTGATATAACTTAAAATACTATCTCCAGTATAGGCACCAATATCTACAAAGGCCTCATTTCTTTTTGGCTTTATAATATCTAAATCCCAATATTGATCATAATTTCTCTCTAGGGCTTGTCTTACATTATCAGTATCAAAATTATACCAATTATTTAATATTGAAAATAGTAACTTTTTAGAGCGATAATCCTCTAACTTATTATATAACCAAATAAAATCATCACTATGATCTTTTAAAGATTGTGCTCTTAAATATAAAGATTCATACTCCCCTACTTTTTCTTCCAACTTTCCCCAATAATCAAATTTCTTAAAATAATTCTCTAGAGCTATTTTTACATTTATGTGTTGTCTTTGATAATTATCTCTTATATCATTATATATTTCCTCTTTACTTTTCCTTTTTAAAGTTATTAATAATTCTTGAAATTTTATATCTATTTGATTCATTGATTCACCTTTAAACAATTCTATTTCCTTTCGTTATTAATTTTCTTAGCCAATCTATTGGTACTACTGTCATGGCTAGTGCTATTGTCATGAATAATTCTCTTGTTGATAATCCATAAGATCTAAATAAATTTCCTCCGTAGTAGATTAAATATAATTGGACAAGGATGATAAAACAAATGATGAATATAAAAACTTTGTTTTTTTGTAAATTAGATAATAAATTTAATCTTGGAGTTCGAGCATTAAAACAATTAAATATTCCCATAAATATAAATAATGCAAAGAAGGCCGTCATTAAATATTTATTAGATTTATCTACTCTATATAGAGTTTTAATCCAAGGACTTTTTAAAAAGAATATACATAATAGTGAAGAGTAAAGTCCTGTGAAAATTATTTCACTATACATATAAGAATTCATTATTTTTTCATTTTTTGGTTTTGGCTTTTCTGCCATATAGGACTTTAATGGGGCTTCATAAGAAAATGCAATTCCAGCAAGTGTATCCATAATCATATTGATCCATAACATTTGAATTACAGTTACTGGCGTTTCTACGCCGATAAATGGTCCTATTATTGATAAACTTATGGCACATAAATTAATTGTCAGCTGAAAGATAATAAACTTCCTAATACTTTTAAAAATAGTTCTTCCATAAATAATAGCACTTACAATTGATAAAAAATTATCATCTAATATTACAATATCACTGGCTTCTTTTGCTACTTCTGTTCCACTTCCCATGGAAAAACCGACATCTGCTTTTTTCAAGGCCGGTGCATCGTTTACTCCATCTCCAGTCATTCCAACTACTAAATTTTCTTCCTCGGCTAGTCTTACTAATCTACTTTTATCTTGGGGCATACTTCTAGCAACTACTTTTAATCTAGGTAATATTTCTTTTATTTTTTCATCGGATAATCCTTTTAATTCACTACTAGTTAATACTATGTCTTCAGGTCCTTTTAATAGGCCAACTTCTTTACTAATACTAATTGCTGTATCTTTATTATCGCCAGTAATCATTACTGTTTGAATGCCCGCTTGTTCTACTAGTTGTATTCCTTCTTTTGCTTCTTTTCTAACTTCATCTTTAATATAAATGGCACCTATTAATGTTAGCCTTTCTAACATTTCTATTGAGTAGTTATCATTATAAGCTAAAATAAGTACGCGTATGCCTTTTTGGGTTTGCTTTTTTATTTCTTGTTCTATTCGTTGTCTATTTAGAATGGGTTCTTTTTTTCCTGCCTTTGATACATAATATTTACATTGAGGTAGAAGTATTTCTGGGGAGCCTTTGATATAATTTATTTTTTTACCAATGTCTATAATTGCTCCTGAAAATTTATTTTTACTATCAAAGGGAATTACTTTTAACTTTTTATATTTTTTAGTTTTATCTGATTTTATAAAATTTAATATTGCTCTATCTGTAATATTTCCACCAACTGGTGTGTTATTTTCTCCTATTGTACTTCCATTATTATATAGGCAATTATTTTTTACATGTTCATGTAAAAATTTGTATTTTTCAAGTTCTTTTTCTGTCTTATATTCTGTATTACTACCATCTAGAAAGCCAATTACTTCTAATTTTCCTTTAGTTAATGTCCCTGTTTTATCTGTAAATAGAATATTTAAGCTTCCTGCTGTTTCTATACCTACCATTTTTCTTACTAGAACATTATTTTTTAACATTCTTTTCATGTTAGATGATAATACTAGGGTAATCATCATAGGTAGCCCTTCAGGTACTGCAACTACGATAATTGTTACACTTAAAGTTAAAGCATAGATTAATATATTCATAATTTGGGGAAAATTTGTTATTGTTTGTAGTATTTTTGACAAATTAAAAGAATTGGCTACGACTATTTCTGTAAAAAGATAGGAAATGGCTACTAATATGGCACTTATATATCCTATTTTACTAATAAACTTCGCTAATTCTCTTAGTCTTATTTTTAAGGGACTATCTTGACTTTTTTCTTGTAATTCTTTACTCATTTTTCCATAAAAAGTATGGTCACCAACTTCACTTACTTCCATATATGCTTCTTCTGCATAGATTACTGTTCCACGATACAGCTTGTCGCCTACTTTCTTTTCTATTTCTTTGGCTTCCCCATTCATACTAGATTCATCTACTAGTACTGATCCTTCTTTAATTATTCCATCTGCTGGTATTTTATCTCCGGTTTGTAATAAGATGATATCTTTTACTACAACTTCTTCGATAGCTATTTCTTTTATTTTATGTTCTCTTATTACTTTACACTTGAGTTTAGATGAGGAATTTTGTAGTTTTTTGAATGCTTCTTCGCTTCCGTATTCTGATAATGTAGAAATTAATGAGGCGATTAAAATAGCAATCATTATTCCTAGCGTTTCAAACCAATCAAAATCATGAAATAAAAACATAGTTTTAATGCCTAAGGCAATTAGTAGTATTTTAATAATGGGATCTCCTAAAGATTCTAAAAATAAGCTTCCTAATCCTTTTTGTTTTGCTTTTGTTATTTCATTACTTCCATATTTTTTTCTTTGTTCTATTACTTCTTTGTTAGTTAGACCATTTGCCATATGTTTCCTCCTAACAAAGTGTATGTGAATTCTATTCTATTTATGATTTATATTTTTTTATTTTTATTTGGCTACTTTCTAATAAGATAGTGCATTCTTTCTTTTTTTTTGATAAAATATAAGCGTATTTGTTAGGAAGTGATTTTGTGGATGCTTTAGAACAATGTAATCTTTGCCCTAGAAATTGTGGGGTTAATCGTTATCAGACTGTAGGTGTTTGTGGAGCTGGAAGTAAAATGAAGGTTGCTCAATATAGCTTACATATGTGGGAAGAGCCCATTATTTCTGGTCGTAATGGTAGTGGTACTATTTTCTTTTCTTACTGTAATTTACAATGTATTTTTTGTCAAAACTATAAAATTAGTTCTATGGGTTATGGAAAAGAAATTTCAGAAGAGAGGTTTCAAGAGCTTTGCCTTGATTTACAAAAAAGAGGTGCTAATAACATTAATCTTGTTACTCCTACTCATTATGTTCCACAAATCGTTTCTGCTCTTAGTAAAATTAAACATAAAGAATTAACAATACCTGTTGTTTATAATACTAGTAGTTATGAAAATGTATCAACAATTCAAATGTTAAATGGTATTGTGGATATTTATCTTGCTGATTTAAAATATTATGATGATGCTTTAGGTTGCAAATACTCTCATGTTAAAGACTATTTTCATTGGGCTAGTTTGGCGATTGCTGAAATGGTTAGACAGGTTGGAGAATTTTCTATTGAAAACGATTTAATGAAACGTGGTGTTATTGTTCGTATTCTTATTTTACCGGGACATGTTGAAGATGCTAAAAAGTTAGTAAAATATTTATATACTACTTATGGTGATCAAATTATTATTAGTTTAATGAACCAATATACACCAGTAAAACATTTTGATGAATATCCTAACTTAAATCATAAAATTAGTGATGAAGATTATCAAGAAGTTATTGATTATGCTTTAGATTTGGGTGTTAAATATGCCTTTATGCAAGAGGGTGACACTCAAAGTGAAAGTTTTATTCCAAATTTTAATTGTTCTGATATATAATAAATGCGGGAGGTATATATGAAAAACTTTAGAATTAATCCAGATAAAAAGTATGTTTCTACTATTATTGAGGGCTTAGAGAGAAAAGATGGTCATTGTCCTTGTAGAGTTAATGTTGATGACACTACTTTATGCCCATGTGATGAATTTGTTAATGATGGAATATGTAAATGTAAATTATATATTCCTATGGAAGATGCTTTAAAGAAATTAGAAAAGTTGAAAAATGAAAATAAATAAATTGTGAAATTCTGATGAAATTTCACTTTTTTTCTTTTATGTTACAGTTCAGATAGAAAAGACTAAATAAAAGTCAAATCTATCTTTTTTATTACTATTTTACTAGAAGATAAAA
>CALVSS010000018.1 GCA_944359095.1 uncultured Bacilli bacterium
ATTTTCCTTTAATAAATTCTGCAACGTCTCCATTTTCTTTTAAAATAATATTTTCTTTTGGAATACCTAATTGCTCTGCTACTTCTGCATTAGCATATTGATTACGGTATTCTCCTTTTACTGGAAAATAATATTTAGGACTCATTAAATTGATCATTAACATTAAATCCTCTCGTGAAGCATGATGTAATAAATGCTTTTTACTAGAAAGACTTACTGCATTAGCACCAAGCATAGCGATTTCATCCATGATTAAGGCAGAACGTTTTTCAATTCCTGGATAGGCAGGCTCTGTAATAAAGATAGTATCTGTTTCTTTAATTTTGATATATTTATCATACCCTTTAATAATTCTTTCTAGATTATTAAATGGTTTTTCTCTTTCATCAGAAATTAAAATTACAGTATCTTTATTCTCTAAGTCAGAAAGACTTCCTATCTTATTCTTATCTACTGTTAAATAGCCTTCTTTTATAGCTTTATTAATCATTTCTTGTAATCCCTTACCCATGATTACCATTTTTCTATGAGTCTTAGATACTTCATTAAAAACCTCTTGAATACGATAGAAATGAGCTGGGAAAATTGTTGCAATAATTCTATTAGGATTCTTAGCTAAAACCTCACGAATAAATCCTGATACTCTGTTGTTTGGTGAAGTATGGCCTTCTTTTTCAGCATAGAAGGATTCAGACATTAAGCATAATACTCCTTGCTTTCCAACATAAGCTAATTTACCAATATCTGTTTTATAAGCTCCTTGCATTGTTGCATCAAAAACAAAGTCTCCTGTATAAACTATTGCACCATCTGGTGTATATAATACATAACATACTGCATCTGGTATTGAATGTGTTACACTAATTGGGAATACTGAATTTTTACCAAAATTAATCTTTGTATGAGGAGTAATCTCCTTTAATTTTACCTTTTTTAATTGATATGGTTCTAAATCGTTTTTAACCATCTCTAGTGTTAATTTTGTTCCATAAACAGGAATATTAGGTAATTGTTCTAAAATGTCTGGAACAGCTCCCATATTAGTTTCATGTCCATGGGTTAAAAAGATTCCTTTAATATTCTTTTTATTTTTTATTAAATAATCAAAATTAGGAATAATATAATCAATTCCTAAATTAATATCGTTATCATATTTTAATCCGGCATCAAATACAAAAATATCTTTATCAACATTTACAATATACATATTTTTACCGTTTTCGTTTAGTCCACCTAAACTAAAAATTTTTATTTTACTCATATATTTCTCCTTTCATTTTTTATTATTTATACAAGATTAAAAAGACTTTTTTGATAGCAGTGTTAATTATATCACAAAAAGTTCATTTTACAAAATATTATTATATAGCTAAATAGCTAACTTTTCTAAAGCAACTTTGGCAGCTTCTTGTTCAGCTTCTTTTTTTGATCCTGATACTCCAATGCCATAGACAATATCATCTACTTTTACTTGAACTGTAAAAGAACGATTATGAGCTGGTCCTTCTTCATTAATTAGTTCATAGTGAAGACTTTGCTGAGTTGTTTGAACATATTCTTGTAAGGCACTTTTATAGTCACTAAAGAAAGTAATATTAGGATCTTCTATATAAGGTACAATAATATTTAGAACTGTTCTTCTAGCTGTTGCATATCCTAAATCTAAATATATTGCTCCTACTAGGGCTTCAAAAATATCAGCAACGATGGCTTTTTTAAATTTGCCACCTTCTTTTTCTTCTCCATGACCTACTTTAATATAATTATTTAAACCTAGTGACATAGAATATTCATACAATGCATTTTCACAAACATAGCTAGCACGTACTTTCGTCATTTCCCCTTCTGTTTCTTTTTTGTTGGAATATAAATAGTCTGCTACTACTAAATCAACAACAGCATCTCCTAAAAATTCTAGACGTTCATAATCATGCTTTGCTTTATGCTCATTAGCATAAGAACTATGAGAAAAAGCTGTTTTATACAATTCCATATTTTTAGGTTTAATATTAAGTTTTTTAAATAATTCATCCATATAATCACCATTTTTATTATAGCAAAAAACAAGAAATTAGTATACTTATAATTGCTATTTTGTGTAGTTTATAGTAAAATTGATTATGTAATATCGGGACTGGTGATCATGTTGAAAAAACTTATTATTGGACTTATTCATTGGTACCAGAAAATACCAGGAAATATTCATTCAAGTTGTAGATTTACTCCAACTTGTTCTAATTATATGATTGAAGCTATTGAACTACATGGAGTATGTTATGGGATGTATTTAGGCATTCGGAGAATACTTCGATGTCATCCTTTTGGTAAATTTGGTTATGATCCCGTTCCTAAAGTAAGGAGAAAAAGAATGAAAAGAAAAAAATTATTATTGTTGTTCCTATTATTTATTGCAGCCATTTTTACAACAACAGGCTGTAAACAAGATGATATGGACGATATTCGAATACTAGTTACTAATTATCCTAATGAATATATTACAGAGGCTTTATATGGAGATCATTCTAGTATTACTGCTGTTTATCCTGATGGTGTTGATACAGATAAATATAAAATTAGCAGTAAGCAAAAAAAAGATTTTAGTCAATATGATTTATTTATTTATAACGGGTTAATAAAAAAAGAAAGTGATTTGGCTTTTGATTTATTAGATTTAAATCCAGATCTTAAAATTATTGATACTGCTTATGTATTAGAAACAGAATATTCTCCAGAAGAGTTATGGTTAAATCCTTCTTCATTACTTATGATGGCTCAAAATGTTCAGTTAGGATTAGATGAATACATTTCTAGTAACTATATTAAAAAAGATATTGATGAGGCTTATGAAAATTTAAAAGTTACTCTTTCTGAATTAGATGCTGATTATCGTTTAGCAGTAGAAAATACTGATGAAAAAACACTTGTAGTTGCGAATAGTACTTTAAAATATTTAGAAAAGTTTGGATTAACTATTCTTTGTGTAGATGATGATGCTAGTGCTAAAACTATTGATGAAGTAAAAGATTTAATTGATTCTGGTCAGATTAGTTATATATATACGTTTACTGATGATAAAGTCAATGATAAAGCTCAAGAATTGTTAGATGAATATCCTGATTTAAAGAAAGAAGAATTACATAAACTAAATAATTTATCAGATAGTGATCGTGCTAATAAATTAACTTATATCAATATTATGAATAATAATTTAGATTTAATTAGACAAGAATTATATCAATAAAAAAAGGAGTGAAAATTTACTCCTTTTTTATATATTATTTAATACATTAATATCTTCATTAATTAACTCTACTAATACATCGATATTATAGTGTTCAAAATATTCTTTTACTCGTTCTACTGGTAATAAGAATAATTCTAGTCGATTAATTAATAGCGTATCTATCGTTGTTACTTTGATTGAGGTTAAATAGTTTATTACTTCTCTTATATTATCTTTTTGTGTTAGGCAATAGAAAATAATACTATCTTCATGATTGTTTTTTATTTTTTCTATCGTTTCTTTACTGATTCCATATTCTAATAAAAAATTCATATTACTACACCTCTTTCATTTCTGTTACTTGTTTTATAGTAATTCGTAAATTTTTATATTCTTCTTCTGTCATAATTTTATTATAACAAATGGCATACAATAAAGATTCTAAAGTATTTCCTAAATCATTATTATATAGAGCATTATATATTCTTAATACTTTTAATTTAGATATTCTTAAACCGTTAATATCATATAAAAGTGATATTTTAGGATCACTAAAACGATTTAAAGCAATAATTTCTGGCTTTTCAAATATTTGATCAGAAATATCTTCTACTAAAGATTCTATGATTACTCTCTCATAAGAAGTTTCTTTAATAAATTTAGGATGATAAAAGCCTGTAACTTTAATGGCACTTTCCATATCATGGATTCCTTTAAAGTCAATATCATCTTTACTTATTTCTTTAGTTAAACTTAATTTTTTTATGCCATTAGAAATAGTTAGGCGAAAAGCATTGGTGTAATCTTCTTTTTCTGCTTGATAAAGTTTAAAAAATGGAATAGAAATATTATCTAAATAAAATGATAATGTACTTAAATTATTCTTTATATATTGTAATCCTAAATGATGACTTTCCATCCATAAATCTATTATTTCTGGAATATTTTTAGAATTTAAAGCGGCTAAAAATCCGTCTAATAAAGATTGTTCACGGATATTACTATATAGTCCATATCTTTCTAACCAATCTAGATTTCTTTCTAATCTATCATTTGATATAATTAATATTTCTTTTTGTTTAAATGATATTAAAGAAATATCTAAACCTCTTTCAACTAGTAATGATAAGTTCTTTTTAAAGTCTTCCATACGACCAATAGCATATTTACCATTACCTAAATAAGAATTTGGTATAAAGGCACTCACTAGTTTTTCTAGATTAGAAATATTAATTCCCCTTCTTTGAGCAAGTTTTGTAATTTCTTCTAAATCTTTTTTCTTAGTAGCAATTAGATAAGTAACTAATAGTAAACCTTCTCTTTCTTCTTTTATCTTTGGAAATTCTAATTTTTGCATCGTAGATAATACTTCTTCCATATTTTTTCTTGTTGCCTGTTTTTCTAATTTTTCTTGTAGTTTTTTATCTAGTTTTGAAAAATTATAGCCATATTGTTTTAAAATTATTTCAATATCTTCTTTAGAAAGTTTATTGGTTTTTACTTGTTTTTCTTTTTCTTTTTTATCAACTAGTTGTTGATTATATTTAATAATGGTTAATAATATTTCTTGTTTTTCTTCTTCAGATATTTTACTTTCTTGAAATAATTCTTTTATTGTATTTTTATCTTTAATTAAATCATTACTGTTTGGATTTTTTAGTTTTGATAATAGTTCTTTATATTGTTTTGTTACTGTTATAATATGTTTATATTCAGGATCAATTAATTGTTTTTCTTGATTAGCATTGGTGATATAGGTTTCTAAATGTTCTAGAAAAGAATTTATCGTTGCTAATTGGTTTGGTAATAAGGTGTAACTAGTCTTTTCTTTTTGATTTAGAGTTAATAGGGCTTTTACAATATCTAATTCTTTTTTCATATTTTCTTTTTCTTCGTTAGAAATTGAAAATGTTGTTATTATCTCATTTAATTCATTAATATCTACTTTCGTTATTTCATTGATGTCCGTCTTTAAACGATCTAATAAATCAATTTTAGATGATAAGTTTGGATCTAGACGATTGGTATATTCTTTGACATCTTTTTTCTTTTTATTGATTGCCTCTTTTAATAATGTCGTTAGTTCTTTTTCTTCTGACATAGTATCACCCTATTCTATTCATTTTCTCCCATTAATACAAAGCGATTGGAATTAACGTTTTCTTTTATTTGATTGATATTTTTAATATCTTTTTGTAATTGTTCTTGAATTATAAATAACTTATCTTCTTTTTTTGGATAAGTAATTTTAATAGGAAACTTTTCTTCTAATTTATTAACTACAGCTCTAATTTTTCCTATATTTTCTGTTTTGATTCTTCCTATTTTTCTTTCTATTTTTTTATTTGTTTTTATATTATTAAGAGCTTTTAATTTTTCTTCTTCAATTTCTAAATTTTTTTCATAAATAGAAAATAAAATTTCTGTTTTTTCACTTTCAGATAAATTAGCGTATTGAAGTCCTTCGTAAAAACTATCAATATTTTCTATTTCTGTTTTTTCTTCTTGAAGTTTATTTTTAACGTTATCTAATTGTTTTAATATATTTTCTTTTTTGGCTGTTGCATTTTTTAATGTTTCGTTAGCAATTAAATCTTCGTATGCTTTTTTTATTTTTTCTCTATAGTCTTCTAGATGCTTTTTTGTTTCTTCATATTGTTCTGCGTGTTGATAGCCTATTTTTTCTAAGTAATATAGGTTTTTTACTTCCGCTTTAAAAGATGCTATAATCTTATCTTCTTTAAGTGTGTATTTTAACATAATATTAAAGTTATCAATTGCGTCTTGTTCTTCTTTATCTTCTGATGTATCACTATAGTAAGGAAAGTTACTAACATCATTTTCAGTAATATTTAAAATACCTTTTATATATGCTAGTAAGTCATCTTCTTTTTTTATTTTTTGTAATTCTTTTTGATAAGAACGCTCTTTTTCTTCAATATCTCGTTTTAGTTTTTGTACTATCTTTTCTTCTTTCATGCTAGCACCCCTATATTATATTCTATAATAGAGTATAACATATTTTTTAGGGTTTGAAAATAGATTTATTGTAAGAAAAAAGAAAAAGGGTTTTCCTTTTTCTTAGGCCATAGAATTAGCATTAGTAGTAAATGTTAGATTCTTTTCTATGTTGTTAGAAACAGTTTCAATATTTTTATCTGGAGTATATGTCAAAGCTAATAAATAAAGTGTTCCATTATTAATGTTAATATAAGATTTTATATTAGCATCTGTTCCTAGGCAATCTAGAATTTCCCAGCGATAATTATTTATATTTTTGTTAGAAATATCACCACACATATATGGATTACTTAATGATTCACGGTAAAATGTTGTATAGTCATAGGAAGATACGTTGTTTCCAATATCATAGGTAATTAAACCAATGACTACATTTCCATCTTCTGACATATATGCTTTATCATAAGAGTCTACATTTATTTCTTTGTAATTATCTGGAACATATATATTAAGTCCAGAAACATTTTTTTCTTCTCCTTCTATCACATCTGTTTCATCTTGCATTGGTGGATTGTTAGAATGATGCGTGTCTACAATCTTTTCTGTGTTAGCTAAAACTGCTATGGTAATTAATAATATAAGTAGAATAATTACTACAAAGTATCCTCCAATAGTTAGTCCTAGAACTCCTCCATCACTTAGTCCTTTTGTTGCATCTTTATACTCTTTTTCTTTGGTAATAAATAGATAATAATTAGATATAGAAACATATAGATAAGGAATTACCCAAATTAATAATAATCCTAAAGTAAATATACTTAATAAATACCAACCAATAAAACTAAATAATAAGGCATAATAGGCTACTTTATGTCCTTTTGTAATATTTATAGCCATTTTTACTGCTTCTACTATAGGAATATCTTTATCAATGATAATATACATAAGCATTGCTAAAGAAGGCATAAAATAAATCATCAATATAAAATAGATTAGATAGCCTAAAATAGGAATATAAGTTAAAATATTTAGGATTATGGAAAATAAAATACTTACTCCTAATACTTTTAAAAACTTAGTTAATTTCTTTATAGGATACGTAAAAATAGAACCAGTAGTTACAGTTTTTCCTCTACTAATATCTAAACTTTCTTTGGACATTCCAA
The DNA here is from genome assembly GCA_944359095.1 of uncultured Bacilli bacterium. Taxonomy (GTDB): domain Bacteria; phylum Bacillota_I; class Bacilli_A; order RF39; family UBA660; genus Faecimonas. The sequence continues at coordinate 7,351 of CALVSS010000018.1, forward strand.
AATTAAAAAATACAGATACTATCATAATAAGGATAATAGATAACATATATTCTATAAAATTTAGTGAAGTTAAATTCAAATTATATTGATAATGATTGGTATCTGTTATTACTTTGGTACCTAAGGAAGTTGTTAAAAAAATAATTACTGCTATTAAAGAAATAAAAAATACAATATAACCTAAATATAATGGTCCTTTATTCTTAGCTTGAGCATCTTTTTTTATACTCCTTCTAATAATAGAATTATGGATATTTTCTTCCGAATGCTTTGGCATTAACTCTTTTCCACAGGAAATACAATACTTATTTCCCTCGTCATTTTTACTTCCACATGAACTACAAAACATAAATAAACTCCTACTTTCTTACTTTTATTTCATTATAACATATGTCTATTACGAAATAAAAGACTTTTTAATTATTTGTAATTGCTTTTGATAATTCATTAAATAAACCGTTCATGGCTTTATTAAATCCTTTTTCAATCAGTGATGATACTTTCATTCCTAAGGTCGATAAAAGATTATTGTAATTCGTTTCTTCTACTAGATAGTCTTTGGTATTGATTTCTTTTCCTTCTTTTATATCTTTTTCAAAGCGTTTCATAGCATCATTAGTTAAGATTGTTTTTTTGTTTTCTGCATATTGATAATATCCCGTCATTTGACTAATATATAACCCTAGAAATAATATCACTAAAATCATCATTGTAAATTCAAAAAACTTACGATATTTCATTTTCTTTAATCACCTCCAAAAAGCAATCAGCAAAAGCTAACGAGGTATTTAAAACTTCATCTACCGTATTTTCTGGGCCACCCATTTCTACTAATATCGTAAATGGTGAAAAGTCTTGGTTATAAACTCCGTTTACCCCACTTCCTTCCTTCTTATAAATTCCTTTTGATAGATTAGGGTATTTTTCATTTAATTTTGAATTTATTTTTTCTGTAAATTGAAGATTTGCTTCATAGTTTTTATTTTCAAGACCAACTATAAATAAAATAGAAGCATAATTTTTATTATCAATCGTGATGGTTGTTCTATCTTTTGATAGGCTATCTCGATGAACATCAATAAAATATTTTAATGTAGGATAAGTTTTTTTAGCTTCTTCTAAAAACACTCTACTCGCTTGATAACTTCCAGCATAGTTCCATCCATTTTGATTTAATACATCTTTAATTCTTTTTTCTTCTACAATCGTATTAAAATTTTCTTGTTCAAATTTTTCTTCTAATATATAATTATTCATTTGTACGGTAGGCATTACACTATATTCTATAAAACTACTTGGAGCATACTCCTCAGTTTGATGTGTATTATAAATATAAATTATAGGATCTGTTTCTTTCTTTTTACTGGTTTTAGATACGGGTATTGCTTCTTTTTTAATTAGTCCTTGGTAATTTGTTTTTATTAATGTTTTTACAGCTTCTTTTTTTGTAGGAAATAATTTTTTAGTTAGTTTTTCTAAAAACGTTACTTCTTCGTTTGGTGATAATAAGATTTCCACTAATTCTTTTTGATCAATATTTATTTCTTTTTGATCTAAATATTGATAAGTATAATAAATACTCATAGCAAAAAGAAGTAAAAAAAGAAACTTTTTTACTTTATTTTTTTTCTTGGCTTTAGAAAGAAATAACTTTTTCATCTTATCACCAAGACTAGTATATCTAATTTATCTTACTTAATTTGTCGGTTTAAAGTGTTTATGTAAGCTTTTATTGATAACATTTCCAATTAATAGACTTAATTTATCTATTAAATAATCTATTTCTTTTGGAGTTACCATCATATTATAATTTACTGGTATTAATACTTCTAACAATAGTTCTTTTAACTCTTGTTCATTTAATAGACCAACCATACCTAATACGTCTTCTTTTTGCTTTATACTTAGTTTATCTTGATGTTCTTTATAGTCTTGATTTTGAATTGGGACTAATTTTAATTTAGCGTTTTTTTGATTATCTAATTGATAACTAATTTGTTTTAATAATAATTGTAACGTATTTTGGACGATAGTTGTTGCATCTACTACTGTTGGGATACCTATCGCTATTACGGGTATTTTTAAGGTATCTTTACTTATTTCTAGGCGATTATTTCCTACTCCACTACCTGGTGAAATTCCTGCTGTTGTTATTTGGATTGTTTTATTTAGTCTTTCTATAGAGTTTGATGCTAAAGCATCGATTACAATTAATAAATCCGGTTTTATCTTTTCTGTAATTCCTTCAATTAAATCTTTAGTTTCTATTCCTGTTACTCCTGTTACACTAGGTTTAAAACTAGCAACATTACAATAACCATCTTCTACTTCTCCTAATAGAAATAAATGTCTTGTTACTAAAACATGATCAAGGGTATTGGGTCCTAAGGCATCTGGAGTAGAAGATGCATTTCCTAACCCTACTACTAATACTTTGGAATCTTCTTTTATTCCTAATTCATTTAATACTCTTTTTAAGCCTTCTATCGTTATTTTTTCTACTAATTTAAAATTATCTTTATCTGTAATATCTTCAAATCGAACTGTTTCATACACGCCTTCTTTTTTATTGCAAGAAATAGCTTGTGTCTTATCAATTTTTATTTCTTCCAAAATCACATTCTTTTCTTTTACTATTATCGTAGATGAAATGTTTTTTCCTTTCATTTCATCAATTACTAAATCTGTTCTAACACTATTTTTTGACAAATCTATCGTATGCATCTTTCTCACCTATTCTTAATATTTACAAATAAAGAAAAAATATTTGCTTTTTATCTAAAAATTTGATAGAATTAATGTGTTTATAAAAGTGAGGTGAAAATATGCCAAATATAGCAAGTGCTAAAAAGAGAGTACGTTCCAATGAAAAGAAAACAGCAGTTAATGCTTTTGTAGTTTCTAGTATGAGAACAGCTGTTAAAAAATTCGAAAAAGAAGTAAACGCTGAAAACAAAGAAGCAGCTAGCACTAATTATAATATCGCTATTCAAAGAATTGATAAAGCAATGTCTAGTGGTAAAATTCATAAAAATAAAGCTGCTCGTTTAAAATCAAGATTAACAAAAATGAAAAATGCTATGTAAATCAATCAATTTATTGATTGGTTTTTTATTTACTTTTTTTATTAATTAAGATAGAATTAATGTAGCATATGAGTATTTACTGGAGGCATTATGAAAAAGAATCTTGTAGTCTTTATTATTTCTTTATTTATTATCGGTTTTCTCTTTTACTTTCAAAGCGATTTACAAAAATTTTATTATTCTATTTTAAGAGAAGTTACTAAGGAAGATCATACTTTAGTAAAAAATGAATATTACCGGGACTATGACTTTAATTTTGTTCAAAATACAAATTCTTTAGAGCCTCAAAATAGGAAACAATTATTAAATGTCTTTTATACCATTATTAATTCTGGGATGGATAATTTTACTTTTTATTGTCCAGAAAGTTATTCTAGTTGTTTAACAGATGTTGAGGATTTAGCAAATGATCCTGATTTACTTTCTCATATTAATAATTTTGTTCATCCATATAATGGGTTTAATCATATTGAGACACAGTATGATTCACTAGGAAAAGTTAATATTCATATACAAAAAAGTTATTCTAAAAAACAAATTAGAGAAATTAATCAGGTTATCGATCAACTTTATAATCAATTAGTGGTTGTGGGAGATAGCGATATTAATAATATTCGTAGAGTTCATGATTATATTATTAATCATACTACTTATGATTCTTTACGTAGTGATTATAATATTACTACTTATCGGTCTGATATTGCTTATGGTCCTTTGTTACAAGGTTATGGTATTTGTGGTGGTTATGCTGATGCTATGGAATTGTTTTTAGAGAAAATGGGAATTATTAGTTATAAAATTTCTAGTGATCAACATGTTTGGAATGCTGTTTATTTAGATCAAAAATGGTATCATTTAGATCTTACATGGGATGATCCTGTTACAACGAATGGAGAAAATTATTTAGAACATACATTTTTTATGATAGATACTCCTACTTTATTAGCTACAGAGTTATCGGAACATAATTTTAATCAAAGTATTTATAGCGAATTAAAAGAAGCCTAGTTGGCTTCTTGTTTTTTTATATCGTTATATACTTGGTTAATTGTTTCTTGAAAATTATCAAAATTAACAGAATACCAGTTTGGATGAAATTGATGTTTAAAGAATGTGTATTGTCTTTTGGCATATCTTCTAGAGTCCTGTTTTATTTTTTCCATTACTTCTTCGATTGGCATAGCTTCATATAAATATTTTTCAAATTCTTTATAACCGATAGCACTATTTAATACTCTAGAGTGTAAATATTCGCCTTTTAAAGCCTCTACTTCCTCTATTAAGCCCTCTTCAAGCATCTTATCTATTCGTTTATTAATTCTATCAGAAACACCGCCTCTCGGGGCTGTTAAGCCTACAATATAAATAGGATATAGACAAGTATCTTTTCCTGCAGTAATTTCTTCTTTGTTTTCATATTTATTTAACATTCTAACTAAGCGCTTTCTATTATTAGGATGAATATCTATCGTTTCATCATATTCTTTTAACTTATTTAATATTTCTTCATTAGATAAGTCATCATATGTATTATTTTTAGTACCTTTTTTAAATTTATAATTATATAGTGCAGCCTTAATATATAAACCAGTTCCACCTACAATAATTACTCGCTTATTACGACTAGTAATTTCTTTAATTTCTCTTCTTGCATCTTGTTGATAATCATAAACACTATAATCTTCTTTAGGATCTTTTAAATCAATTAAATGATGGGGAACTTGTTTTTGCTCTTCTTCTGTTGGTTTTGCACTACCTATATTTAACTTTTTATAAATAGCAACAGAATCTCCATTAATAATTTCTGCATCTAGTTTTTTAGCTAGTTCAATACTTAGTTTTGTTTTTCCAACTCCTGTTGGACCTATAATTACAATAATTTCTTTCATAGCAACCTCTTTTCTTCTAATCAAGTGAACGTTTAAATAGTTTCTCTAAATCATACTTTGTATAGGTAATAATTGTTGGACGCCCGTGTGGACAAGTAAAGGGATTATCACAATGTCTTAATGTGTCTAACAACCATACTTGATCATCATAAGATAAATAATCATTGGCTTTTACTGACATACGACAGGCCATAGTCGATGCCATTCTCCAAATAAATTGGTCTAAATCAAAATTTTCTTTGCTGATTACTACATCTACTGCTTTTCTGATACATTCTTCAGCAATATCTTCAGGAATCCAACTTGGATGACTGCGAACAATGATTGTATTATCTCCAAACTCTTCTATCGTAAAGCCATAGTTTTTTAGAATATCTGCATGAGTTTTCATAATTAAAAATTCATTTTTTGTTAATTCTATTTTAATTGGTATTAATAAATCAATTGGTGTTGTTTCTTGTTTTAAAGCTTTTAATACTTTTTCATAATTAATTCTTTCTGCGGCAGCATGTTGGTCAATAATATACATACCATCTTCATTTTCCGCTATAATATATGTAGAATAGACAATTCCTCTTGGAATCATTGGTTTAATTCTTATTTTTTCCTCTTTTTCTTCTTCTTGTTCTTCCTGTTGCTCGGGGTTTTCCTCTTCTTGTTCTTCTTCTTGAACAGAAAAATCTAGGACAGTCTCTTCATACTTTGGTTGAGGAGCGGCATCATTATGAAAAGCTTGATATAGTGGAATCGTAGACTCTCTTAGGGCTTCTTCAGATCTAGTACTTATGGTTGGTATTAAGGTTAGTCTTTCTAACTGTTTTGTTATTTCTTGATACACTAGATCTTTTAAAGTGTCTAGTTTAGAAAATTTAATATCCATTTTTGTAGGATGAATATTGATATCTATTAAAATAGGATCTACATCAATATTTAATACAATGATTGGAAATTTATCTTTTGGAATATATGTATGATAAGCATCTGTGATAATTTTATTTAATTCATTATTTTTAATTACACGACCATTTACTAGTGTCGTTATGGCACTTCTATTACTTTTTTGCATTTCTGGATAAGAAATATATCCATGAATATAATAATCATCATTTTCTCCAGATATTTCTATCATCTTTTTAGTGATATCTGCTCCATAAATTTGGTAAATTACTTTTTTTAAGTCTCCTTTTCCATCGGTATCTAATAGTACTTTTCCGTTGTTTATGAGAGTAAATTTTATATTAGGATAAGATAAGGCCATCTTATTTACATAGTCTGTAATATTAGCAAGTTCTACATATAAATTTTTTAAATATTTTAGTCTTACTGGAGTATTATAAAATAAATCTTTTACTGTGATTGTTGTTCCTTTTTGTAAATCACTATCCTCTACATCCATATCTTTTCCTCCAGATAGTGTTATATAGGTACCAACCTCTCCATTAGAAGTTTTTAGTTCAACATTAGAAACAGATGCAATAGAAGGTAGTGCTTCTCCACGAAAGCCAAGAGATTCAATATTAAATAAATCATCTAAGTTTTTTAGTTTTGATGTTGCATGTCTAGAAAAAGCTAGTTGGGCATCGTCTCTATCCATTCCTATTCCATTATCTGTTACTTTTACTTCTTTTACTCCTGAATCTATTAGTTCAATTTTAATTTCATCACTTTTAGCATCAATCGAATTTTCTACTAATTCTTTGACAACATTCATCGTCTTTTCTACTACTTCTCCAGCTGCTATTTTATTGGCTAAGTTTTCATCCATTACTTTAATTTTACTCATATTTATTCCTCCTACTACTTGGAATATTTATATTTCTTGTAGATATTCTTTTAGTTTTTCAGCAACATCTTTAGTTACTACCTTGGCTAAGTCTTCAACACTTGCTTCTTTTAATTTCTTTAAAGATCCAAACGTTCTTAATAATTCTTTTTTTCTTACTTCTCCAATTCCTGGTACTACATCTAAAACGCTAGCTAACATTCCTTTTGCTTTAATATTTCTATGATAAGTAATTGCATAACGATGGACTTCATCTTGAATTCTAGTAAAGAATAAAAACAAATTAGAGTCTTTTGGAACATTTAATACTTCATATTTATCATTCATTATATAACTAGTTCTATGATTATCATCTTTTACTAAACCAATGATAGGAATATTTAAACCTAGAGAATCTACAATTTCTTTGGCTACACTAATTTGAAGTTTTCCTCCGTCCATTACTATTAAATCTGGTTTTTGTAAGTTTTCCATTAGTACTTTATAATATCTTCGGTATAATACTTCTTTCATAGCACTTAAGTCGTCTTTTACATCTGTTGAAATTTTAAACTTTCTATATTCGTTTTTTAAAGGTAAAAAGTCTTCAAATACTACCATTCCTCCAACATAGAAAGTACCAAATAAATGAGAGTTATCAAAAGATTCCATTCTGGATACATGATTTAGGTGAAGAAGTTCTTTTAACTCTTCGATAGCATTCATTCTTTCTTTATCATCCTTTTTCAAAGTCTCTTCTTGTAAATCTAATTGTTCCTTGGCATTTTCTTTTGCTAAATCCAATAATTTTTTTATTTTTCCTTTTTGAGGAGTATAGGTTTTTATATTAAAATATTTACTAATTAATTCAGCATTTAATTCTTCTGGTAATAATAATTCTCTTGGTAAAACACCAGATTTATCATAAAACTTAATAATATATTCTGTTACTTCTTCTTCTGGGTCTATCATTGTTTGAATAATTTCATTATGTCTACCAAATAATAAACCATCTCTAATAAAGAATATTTCAATTGATAAGTAGTTTTCATCTTTATAATAATTAACTAAATCAAATTGATATCCTTTATTTAAATCTATTTTTTGCTTTCTTAAGGTAATATCAATATCTTCTAACATTGTTTTTAATTCTAGGGCTTTTTCATAGTTCAAGGCATCACTAGCTTTTTGCATTTCCTCTTTTATTTTAGATACTATTTCTTTAGAATCTCCTTTTAAAAATGAAATAATTTCTTTTTTCATTTGATTAATTGTAGACTCTGGTACTTCTTTTACACAGTATCCTAGACATTCATGAATGTGATAATAAAGGCATAATTCTTTTTTTAATTTGTCACATTTTCTTAATGGATAAATTCTATTAATCATTTCTACGGTTTTTCTTGCTGCGGCTACATTGGGATAAGGGCCATATAAATGATCTTTGGTTTTTTTCCTTTTGGTATTTCTAACAATTTTTAGTCTGGGATATTTTTCATTAGTTAATTCAATAT
>CALVSS010000019.1 GCA_944359095.1 uncultured Bacilli bacterium
TCTTTTATCTTCTAGTAAAATAGTAATAAAAAAGATAGATTTGACTTTTATTTAGTCTTTTCTATCTGAACTGTAACGATATCTTCTTTTTTTCTTGAAAAAAGTATTGCAACTCAAGGAAATTTATTGTATAATTTATTTTGTCAGTTGGATACGTCCGCGTAGCTCAGCTGGATAGAGCAATCGCCTTCTAAGCGATCGGTCAGGCGTTCGAGTCGCCTCGCGGACACCATTTATGATATTAATCCTTGAATTTCAAGGATTTTTTTTTGACTTTTTTAGGAATTTTTCTTTTACTTTCTAATAATAAAGATGGAGGTGGAAGAATTATTAAAGTTGTTTTGCAGGATGGGGCTAAAGATTGTGGTGTTTGTTGCTTATTATCTATTATTCGATATTATGGGGGAGAAGTATCGAAAGAATATTTAAGAGAGTTAACAGGTACTACAAAAACAGGGGTTTCTTTATATCAATTAGAAGAAGCTTCTAAAGTTTTAGGTTTTTCTTGTGAAGGAGTTAAGGGGGATTTTTCTTATTTAGATCTTACACGATTACCTTGTATTGCTCATATTATTTATCAGAAAAAATATCAACATTTTGTTGTTATCTATCAAGTGAATGAGGATAAGAAATTAATTACTTTGATGGATCCAGCAAAAGGTAAAGTTGTATTATCTTATTCTTCCTTTCGATTGTTATCCAGCGGTTATTATCTTTATTTAGCTCCTGTAAAAACTTTACCAATTTATTCTGAAAAAAATATTTTATTGGCATTTATTAGACGCTTTTGTAAACAAAATCGATTACCATTACTTCTTGTTATTTTATTTTCTCTTTTTAGTGTTTTCTTTCAAATTATTATATCTTTTCATTTTCAGTATTTATATAATTATTCCATTCAATATTCACTTCAATCATCTATATTTCTTGTTAGTTTTTTTCTTGTTTTATTTTATGTTAATGATTGGATGTTTCAGTTCTTAAAGAATTTTATTTTAATTAAATTGAGTAAAATTTTTGATGAAGAACTGATACTTTATATTTATAAGCAAATTCTTCTACTTCCATATTTATTTTTTAAGAATAGAACTTTAGGGGAAATTTTAGAGAGAATGAAGGATGTTATTCAAGTTAAGAATTTTTTCTTACGATTATTTATTACTTTAGTTACAGATGTTTTATTTGTATTTATTTTTTCTTCTCTTTTATTTAGAATTCACTTTAGTTTTCTTTTACTGTTTTTAGGCTATTTTTTTCTTTCTTTTGTTTATGGATTATTATTATTTCAAAAGAAGAAGAAGAAACAGAAAAAGGTTATTATGAAAAGTGATTTTATTCAATCATTTTTGGTTGAGGCTTTTCAAAATGTGGATACTGTCAAAGGTCTTCATTTAGAATATTCTTTTTTAGAACAGTTAGAGAAAAAATATCAACTTTATTTAAAGAAAAGTTATGAACTTGAGAGGGTTTTATTGATAGAAGATGGAGTTAGAAAATTTCTTTCTTCTTGTTTATTTCTATTTTTTTATGGAGTGGGTAGTTATTTACTTATTCAAGGAAGTTTAAATATTGCGACATTCTTTATTTGTCAACATATCTTTCAGTTTTTAATAGGTTCTAGTGAGCGTGTTTTATCTTTTATTTGGGAAAGTTATCAAATTCCAATTAGTGTTGGTCGTATTCATGATTTATTTTCTTTATTTGGAGAAAATTTTGATGGGGGAACTTATTATCAATTAATGAAGCTTGAAGGTGATATTTGCTTTTGTAATTTATCGTTTTCTTATTCAAGTAGATTATTATTTTCTAACTTTTCTTTAGTAATACCAAGGCAGGCTAAAGTTCTTTTGACAGGGGAGTCTGGTAGCGGGAAAAGCAGTTTAGCAAAAATTTTAATGAGATATTTAGAAGTTCCATATGGTATGGTACAAATTGGTCACTTTGATATTAATCATATTCATTTGGAATTACTTCGTAGTCGTATTTCTTATGTAACGGGAAGCGAATTATTATTTTCTAATACGCTTTTTTATAATATTACTGTGAATCGAGAAGTCAGTATGGAACAAGTCCAGGAAGTTAGTCATTTGGTATTATTGGATACTTTATTAGACAGGCTTCCTTTGGGTTATCAAAGTATGGTAGAAGAAAATGGTTTTAATTTTAGTGGAGGAGAAAGACAAAAGATATTGTTAGCTAGGGCTTTATTAAAGAGTAGTGATATTTATATTTTTGATGAAGCTTTTCATCAAATAGATGTTGAACAGGAGAAAGAAATTTTAAAAAATATTTTTTCTTATTTAAAAAATAAGACTGTTATTGTTATTAGTCATCGACTACAGAATTTAGATTTTTACGATGTTAAATATCGTTTAGAAAAGGGAAAAATATATGAAATATAATTATCATTCGTTTGGTATTATTTATTTTTTTGTCATTGTTTTTCTGTTTTTCTTTATTATCGTTTTTTCTATTAGTATTCGAGTAAAATCTATTTCTAATTATGTTTTAGTTTCTGGAGTGATGATAGAACAAGATGAAGTTTTAGTTTTAGTTAATTCTAAAGAATTAGCTTGGCTTTATCGTAATTTTTGGGTACTTGTTGATGGAGATAAAGTAAATTTTGTATTACAGGATGTTAATAAGAAGATAATTCGTAAGAAGAATATTTGGTATCATCAAGTTGTATTAAAACTTCGTATTAATCAATATCATTTAGATGATACTGTGATTCTTGGTATTTGTCAGAAAAAAAGCTCTTTTAGTTCCTTATTTTTTGATATTTGGAGAGGAGGATAAATGGAAGTTGTTGAAATGGTAGAATTAGATCAAGTGAAAGGAGGTATTTCAGGATGGGTTATGGTTGGTATTGCTGCTGTTGTGGTGTTTTTAGCAGGTGTTTTTGAAGGCATTACAAATCCTAATCCTTGTAGTAAATGAAAAAGATAAATTGTGAAGAATTAGATTCTGTCCTTGGTGGAGATAGTATTTCTGGTACAGTGATTAATGCTTTTACTAATGTTATTAAACTTTTGTTAGATGCTGGTAAGAGCTTCGGAAGTGCTATAAGAAGGGCGGCTGAGGATGATTTATGCCCTTTAAAATAAAGCAGTCTTTAACTATCATAGCTATTTTACTTAGTTTTGTTGTTTTGATTGTTTTTGTCTATAAAATTAGTTTTTTTGCTAATAATTTAATATAATATTAACTTTTTTAAAAAAAAGTTTACAAAAATTGTTGAAATATAAGGAAAGGTTTGATATAATTCATTGTAGTTAAAACGAAGGGAGGGATAATTGATGGCAACACAAGTAACAGTTAAAAATGGTAATTTGGATTTAGCACTAAGAAAATTCAAACAAAAAGTGGCTAGAGACGGTGTCCCTTCAGAATGTAAGAAGCGTGAATCTTATATCAAACCAGGCGTAGCTAGAAGAGCAGCTAAAAAAGAAGGAATTAAGAATTCAAAGAAAAGAAATCGTAGAGATTATAGAGACTAAGGTCTCTTTTTCTTTTGCAAAAACAAAATAATTCGCTATAATAGTATTAAGGAGATGAAATTATGGTAGAAAAGTTAAAAAAAGATATGATTGAAGCTATGAAAGCAAAAGATAAGGAACGTTTGACTACAATTCGTATGGTTAAGGGTGATCTTGATAAAGAACATATCGATAAAAAACGTGAAATCAATGATGATTTACTAATTGAAGTTGTTAATCGTGGTATTAAGCAAAGAAAAGATTCTATTCGTGAGTTTGAAAAGGGTGGAAGAGATGATTTAGTTAAAAAGACGCAAGCAGAAATAGAAATTTTACAACAATATTTACCAGCTCAATTATCAGAAGAAGAAGTTGTTAAAATTATTGATGATGCTTTTGCTGTAGTTTTACCAACTAGTAGTAAAGATATGGGAAAAGTAATGAAAGAAGTTACACCTAAATTAAAGGGTAAAGCTGATATGAAACACGTTAGTGATTTAATTAAAGCTAGATTACAATAAAAGACTAAAAAGTCTTTTTTTTTCATATCTTTTATTAGGTGATGTTATGTTTTCTAAAGTGAAAGATTATATTTTAGATCAAGAATTTCGTCTTACTTTACTAGAACATCGTTTTTTTGCAGTTAATTTTATTAAAATTTTATCCTTAGAAGAAGAAAGAGTATCCTTTTCTACTAGTTATGGACGTGTTGTTGTAAAGGGAAAAGGCTTTAGTTTACAAAGATTATTAGAAAGTGAAGTATTAATAGGAGGAGAAGTTAGTCAAGTAGAGGTGACTTATGAATAGTCGTTATCGTATCTTGATTCAAGGAAAAAATACTGCTTATTTTCTAGCTTTACTTATTCATATGCATATTTCTATTTATGCAAAAGAAGAAAATGATTTAGGACTTATTTTGGTTGTTAATGCCCAAGATTATGAAAAAATCAAAGGTATTAAGACTAGTTATAAAATCATTATTTTAAATCGCTATGGATTTGTTAAGTTAAAGTATTTCATTCATAAATATTTTATTTTTTTGTTAGGAGGAGTCTTTTTTTTACTTATTATCTATTTTCTGAGTCATGTTATTTTTGATGTACAGGTTATTCATTCTAACTCAGAAATTAGAAATATTATATATGAAGATTTAAGAGAATTTGGAATTGAAAAATTTCATTTTAAAGTAAGTTATCAAGAAAAAGAAAAAATTATAGAAAAGATTTTAGAAAAAGAAACAGAACGAATAGAGTGGTTAGAAATAGAAGAAATTGGTACTAAGTATCTTGTGAAAGTAGAAGAAAGAAAGAAAAATAAAGAAGAAGAACAATGTGAAGCTCGTAGTATTGTTGCAAAAAAAGATGCTATGATATTAGAAATTCATGCGGAAGAAGGAGAGGTTGTAAAAAAACGGCTAGACTATGTTAAAAAAGGTGACGTTATTATTAGTGGACTTATTTATAATAAGGAGAAAATTGTTAGTAAACGTTGTGCTAGGGGTGAAGTTTATGGAGAAATTTGGTATGAAGTTAATTTAGAAATTCCTAAACATTATCATGAAGAGAAGGTTACTGGTAAAAAGAAAAAGAAGATAGAAATTCAGTTTTTAAATCAAACGTATCATTTATTTTCTCATTTTTCTACTTATCAAAAGAAAAGTGTTGCTATTTTAAAATCTCGACTTTTACCAATTCAAATTTTATTTTCAACTTATTTAGAAACAGAAGTTTATGATCAGAAATATACAGTTGATACAATTGATTCTTTTGCTTTAGAGTTAGCAACAAAAAAGATTTCTCAAAGGTTATCTAAAGATGATGAAGTTATTTCTAAAAAAATTTTGAAAAAGTATGAAAAAGATAGTAAAATAATAGTAGAGGTTTTCTTTCAAGTTAAAGAGGATATTACAGATACGGTTAGTATTGCGGATATCGATATTGAAAAGGAGAATCAGGCGAAGGAGGAGTAATATGTTTGGACCACTTTCATCTACTATTCAAGGTGTTGTTAATTTTACTTGGCCGATGGTTTTAATTTCAACGATTATTATCGTTTCTATTCGTATTGCTTATCTTTGGAAAAATCATGCTAAATTTGTTTTATATCAAGATTTGTTGATGTTATGTTTTATTATTTATGTTTTATGTTTGTTCCAAGTAGTTACTTTTCAAGATACAGTGAGTTGGTCTAGTAATAATTTTATTCCTTTTAAAGAAATCTTTCGATATGATTTTGGTAGTCGTCTATTTATAAAAAATGTTATTGGCAATATGTTAATGTTTTTGCCTTTTGGATTTTTTGTTAGTTATTATTTAAAGTCTGATAAAGTATTGTTACCAATAGTTCTTACTTTGATTGCTTCTTGTTCTATTGAGACTGTACAAATGGTGATTGGTAGGGTATTTGATATTGATGATATCTTTTTAAACCTTTTAGGGGGTATTTTGGGCTTTCTTTGTTATTATTTACTTTCAAAAATTGCAGAAAAGTTACCAGATATATTGAAAAGTGAAGCATTTTTAAATATAATAGCCATTGTTTTATTAATTAGTTTAGTAGCATTATTGTAGAGGTGATAGTTATGAATGAATTAGAAATATTTAATCAAACAGGGGAAGAGATTGCAGAACTTGAAACGGTAAAAAAAGTTTTAGAGTATGCTATTAAAAAAGAAAAATTAGATAAAGTAATTTTTAATGTTATTATTGTTGATAATGATTATATTCATCAGTTAAATAAAAATTATAGAAATATTGATAGAGAAACTGATGTTATTACTTTTGCATTGGAAGATGAAAAAGAGATGGTTGCTCCTGAAGGAGAAAGAATTTTAGGAGATATTTATATATCTATCGATAAAGCTAAAGCTCAAGCTTTAGAGTATGGACATTCTCTTCTTAGAGAACTATCTTTTTTAGCGGTTCATGGTTTTTATCATTTACTTGGATATGATCATCAAACAAAAGAAGAAGAAAAAGTTATGTTTCAAAAACAAGAGGAGGTACTTCATGACTGTAAGATCGAAAGGTAATCCCCATCATGGTATTCTTGATAAAAAGAGATTAGTAGATAGTTTTCGCTATGCTTTTTATGGTATTTGTGAAGCTTATAAAGGAGAGCAAAATTTAAAAATTCATACAGTAATTGCTGTCTTGGTAGTTATTAGTGGTTTTTTATTTCAAATTAGTTATTTGGAATGGTTAGTTTGTCTTATATTAATTGGACTTGTGTTAATGGCAGAATTTTTTAATACCGCAATTGAATATGTTGTTGATTTAGCTTCTCCTGATATTCATCCACTTGCAAAACTTGCCAAAGATACAGCTAGTGCTGGAGTATTGATGATGGCTATTATTTCAGCTATTATTGGTCTTATTATTTTTATACCTGAAATTATAGAATTTATAGGAGTATTTATATGAAAGATAAATTATTAAAATTACATCAAAATAGTTATGTTCCTATTTCTCATTTTCCTGTTTCTGCTTGTGTTGTTACAAAAGACGGAAGAGAGTTTTTTGGGGTAAATGTAGAAGATTGTAGTACTAGAGCTGGAACTTGTGCTGAAAGAGCTGCTATTTTTAATGCTATTACTGTGGGAGTGAAAAAAGATGATTTTAAAGAACTTTATGTTATGGTTTCTAGTGGAAGAGTTGGAACACCTTGCTTTGTATGTCGTCAGATGATTTCTGAACTTTTTCCTAAAGATGCTCTTGTTCGTTGCTATTCTACTACTGGAGAATATGTAGATTATACGGTTGGACAATTATGCCCTTATCCCTTTGGAGAGGATGATTTAATATGAAATGTGGATTTGTTAGTTTAGTGGGAAGACCAAATGTTGGTAAAAGTACATTATTAAATAGTCTTTTAGGAATGAAGCTTGCTATTACATCTAATGTCAGTGGAACTACTAGAAATATTATTCAAGGTATTTATAATGATAATGATTCACAAATTATTTTTATTGATACTCCTGGTATTCATAAACCAACTCATAAACTTGGTACATTAATGAATAGAAAAGCTTATGAACATACCCAAGGAGTAGATGTCATTTTATTCTTAGTTGATATTTATCATGGCTTTGGTAAGGGAGATCAATTTATTTTAGATAGAATTAAAGATCATAATGTACCTATTTTCTTACTTTTAAATAAAGTAGATGAATTTAAAGATAAACGAGTATTATTAGAAAAAATTAATGAATTAAAAGAAAAATATGATTTTAGTGAGATTATTCCTATATCAGCAAAAAAGAAAAGTAATTTAGATTCTTTACTTTCTAGTTTAAAGAAATATTTACCTGAGATGGATAAAATATATTCAGAAGAAGAACTTACCAATGTCTCTACAAAATTTATTATGGCAGAGTTTGTTAGAGAAAAAGTTTTAGAATTAACGAGACAAGAAATTCCTCATACTGTTACATGTTATGTAGAAAATTATGAAGAAGAGGAAAACTTAGTTCATATTCAAGTTCTTATTGTTGTTGATAGAGATAATATTAAGAAGATTATTATTGGTAAACATGGTTCTATGTTAAAAGAGATTGGTAGTAGAGCAAGACATGATATGGAAGAGTTTTTAGGTAAAAAAGTTTATTTGGAAACTTATGTTAAAACTTTAAAAAATTGGCGTGATGAAGAAAAGTATTTTTTAGAACTTGGATTAAAAGAAGAAGATTAAATTTATTGAATAAAATAATTTTAAAATCACCACTATAAAAATATAGAGGTGATTTTAATGAAAGATATTTTATGGGAATTATTTAAAAAAACGGGTGAAGTTAGATACTATCATCTATATCAAGCTATTAGTAAAAAGAAGTGATTTTTTTGAAAATTGAATGTGTTGAAGGAATTGTTTTAAGTGAGACTAATTATAGTGAATCTAGTAAGATTTTAAATGTATTTACAAAAGAATATGGACTTATTGGTATTATGTCTAAAGGTTGTCGTAACATGAAATGTAAATTACGTGGTGTTAGTAGAAAACTTTTATATGGTAAGTTTCATATTTATTATAAAGAGCATGGTATTTCTACTTTGAAGGATGTAGATGTTTTGTCTTCTTTTTCTTCTTTACTTACAGATTTAGAGAAAGTAAGTTATGCTTCCTATTTATTAGATTTAACATTACAAGTTGTTAGACAAAATGATAATCGAGAAATCTTGGATTTATTAAAAGATACATTATTAAAAATGGAAGAGGGATTTTCTCCTATTGTTCTTACGGAAATTTTAGAGTTAAAATATTTAACTTATTTAGGAGTTAGACCTAGTATCGATTGCTGCAGTGTATGTGGTAGTGATAAACAAATTGTAACTGCATCGTCTGTTGCAGGAGGATACTTATGTAGAAATTGTTATCATAATGAGCCCTTGGTTTCAGATAAGACAATTAAGTTATTACGACTTTTCTATTATGTAGATATTAAAAATATTTCTAAATTAGATGTTCGTGATTCTGTTGTTATAGAAATTAATCAATTTTTAGATGATTATTATGATAGATATACAGGAATTTATTTAAAGAGTAAAGAATTTATTAGACAGTTAAAAAGAATCAATCAAGACTAAGGGTTGATTTTTTTTATGTTTTGTGATATAATATGCTCGCATTTAAGGGGGAATATATTATGTTAAAAGATAAAGAAAGGAATTTATTTATTTTAGATGTTGTAGGATGTTTACTTTCTATTATTTCTATTTTCTTATTAATTTTTATTATGAGTTTTGTTCATTCATTAATGATTGTTGTAGTAGTTGCATTCTTTATTTTTACAGTATTTCAGTTTGTTCAATTTTTAGATTCTATGATCTTATTTATTAAACAAAGAAAAGTAAAAAAATATTCTAATTCTAAAGTATCTATTATGAAATATAAATATTTAATTTGGTAATAATATAATATGGGGGTATTATATGTTAAATAAACAGGGTTGGATATTACTTTTGTCAGATATCATTCATTTCTTTTTATCTGTTGTTTCTATACTTATTTTAATGTTTATACTAAGTTTTGTGAATTTAGTATTTATGATTATCTTTGGTGCTATTTTTATTTATGTGATGTTTAATTTAGTAAATTCTATAGAAAATATCATGAATGATTTTAAAATGCCACGAATTAAAAAATGTTCTAATAGCCAAGTTATGGTTATGAAATATAATATATAACTTGACATTCAATTTTTAGTTTTGTATATTATTATTGATATGTGTGATGACCAGTGTGGAAAGCTGTGAGCAGTATAGAAAGAAAGCTGATTCTTCTAGAATAAGTAAGGTGGAACCGCGGGGAAACTCGTCCTTACATATTCTAGGAGTTTTTTTATTTTTAGAAAGGATGATGTTATGTATCTATTTATTGCGGGTAGTAGTAAAGAAAATTTTCCTTTGTCTTATATACCAGATATTTCTATGTTACTTAGTCGTGTTGCGATGATAGAAGATGTGGATTTAGTATTTGGTGGTAATCCAGAAGGAATGATGAAGATTGCTTGTTGTGAGTTTAAAAATCATTCTAAAGAAGTTATTAGAGTTGATTCTTCAAAGAAAACGATGGAAATGATTCAAAAATTATATGAAAAAAGTGACTGTATATTATTTTTACCTGGTGGTATTGAGACATTGGGTGTACTTTTTTCTGTAATAGAGGAAAATAAGCATCAGCATCATCCTAAAAAGATTATTTTATATAATTGCAATTATTTTTATACACCAATCATAAAAGAGTTATATCACTTATATCAAATTGGAGTTATTGATGAAGTTCCTTCTAATTATATGATTATTGAAAGTAATGAAGATAAAGTTGTAGAATTAATAGAGGAGATGAAATAGATGGAAAAATTAACAATGGAAAAATTAACTAATTATTGTAAACAATATGGATTTATCTTTCAGGGAAGTGAAATTTATGGTGGACTTGCGAATACTTGGGATTATGGCCCTTTAGGAGCAAGATTAAAAAATAATGTTAAAGATACTTGGAGAAAAAGATTTATTCAAGAAAGAAGTAATGCTTATGAAGTAGATGCTGCTATTCTTATGCATCCTAGAGTTTGGGAAGCTAGTGGACATGTTTCTAGTTTTTCAGATCCATTAATTGATTGTAAGAACTGTAAAATGCGTCATCGTGCCGATAATTTAATTGATGATTTTGATAGTGAAGCTCATGCTGATGGTATGACACAGGATGAGATGATGCAATATATTAAGGATCATCATGTTCCTTGTCCTCATTGTGGTAAAAGTGACTTTACTGATATTCGTCAATTTAATTTAATGTTTGAAACTTATCGTGGTGTTACGGAAGATAGCAAAAATAAAATTTATTTACGTCCTGAAAATGCTCAAGGAGAATATGTTAACTTTTTAAATGTTCAAAGAAGTATGAGAGCTAAACTTCCATTTAGTATTGGACAAGTTGGTAAAGCCTTTAGAAATGAAATTACTCCTGGTAATTTTACATTTAGAACTATTGAATTTGAACAAATGGAATATCAAACATTCTGTAAAAAGGGAATGGATAGTGAACTATATCGTTATTTTAAAGATTATGCTAAAAACTATTTTGTAGATTTAGGCCTTCCTGCTGAAAAATTAAGATTTCATGATCATGAAAAGTTAGCTCATTATGCCAAAGAAGCTTGTGATATTGAATATCAATTTAATTTTGGATGGGGTGAGATTAATGGTACTCATAATCGTACTGATTATGATTTATCTCGTCATCAAGAATATTCTGGAGTATCAGAAGAATATTTAGATCCAGAAACAAATGAAAAATTTGTTCCTTATATTATTGAATCTACTGTTGGTTGTGATCGATTAGTACTTGCTTTACTAGATAATTCTTATTGTGAAGAAGTGTTACCAAATGGAGATACGCGTGAAGTTATGAAATTTCATCCAGCGATTGCTCCTTATAAAGTTGCTGTATTACCTTTAAATAAAAAATATCATGGAGAAAAAGCTAGAGAAATTTATCAAATGTTATCAAAACACTTTATGACTAGTTATGATGAAACGGCTTCTATTGGTAAACGTTATCGTAGACAAGATGCTATTGGTACGCCATTTGCTGTTACTGTTGATGATGAAACTATAAATCATGGTACTGTTACTTTACGTAATCGTGATACGATGGAACAAATTGTTTTAAAACTTGAAGATATTGTTTCTTATGTTGAAGAAAAAATTAAGTTTTAAAAAGACTTCAGAACTAAAAATCTGAAGTCTTTTTTTTCATAATATTTGTTATATTGTGAACATACTTTAGTTATCTTACTTTAATAAAAGTATAACTAATAATTCTTTTTTTTGCAAGATATTTGTCATAATTGTTAAAGCTTTTTTAAAATGTTACATAGAGATTTTTTTAAAATGTTACATTTATTATATAATATACCTCTAGAGAAAGAGGTGTTTTATTTTGATAAAAAACAAGAAAAAAGCTTTGGAACTATTAAAGCAAAAAAATAATGGTGAAATTAAAATCACTTATAATGAAATATCTAAACAAACTGGATATTCAAGAATGCAACTTAGCAGATTATCACAAGAAGTAGAAAAAAAGGATATTGATGACCTGCTCATTCATGGACTTACAGGTAAGAATTCTAATAATTCAGTTCCCGACCAAGAGATTGAATATATTAAAGAATTCAAAAATCAATATCCGAATATTAGTATATCACAATTTAGAGATATTTATCATGAAGATGTTATTTGGAATAAAGAAAAAGACGATGATGTTAAAAAATATAATTTAAAAGTAAGAAGTAAATCTTTCTTTCAACAATTATATAAAAAAGAAGGATGGAAATCTCCTATTAAACATAAATGTTTTAATAATGATAAAACTATTCATCCTCTTAGAAATCCATCTCCTAGAACTGGTATGCTTATTATGACAGATGGTACTCCTCATGATTGGTTCCAAAATGGTAATACTGCTTCTTTACATATGACTTTAGATGATGCTACTGATAAAATTTTATCTGGGTATTTTATGCCTACAGAATGCCAATTAGGCTATTGCCATGCTTTTAAATTAATGTTGGAAAAAAATGGTATTCCACAAGCAATTTATTCAGATAGAACAACGATTTTATGGAACCCTAAAGATGGTGAATTAACTCAAGTGGGTAGAATGTTAGATGAATTAGGTATCGAACTTATATATGCAAATACTGCTGAAGCTAAAGGTAAAATTGAAAATAAAAATAAAGTAGTTCAAAATAGATTGTTAAACGATATCATAAGATTTAAAATCAAAACTTATGATGAATTAAATAAATGGTTTAATGATTATTATATTGATTACTTAAATAAAAAATTTTCATATTCACCCAAAGAAAAAGAATCAGAATTTATACCATTGGGTAATACTGATTTAACTAAAATAATGTGTATTAAAGGTAATAGGACTATTCTTAATGGTAATATGATTTCTATCAATAATGAATATTATATTCCTATAGATAATGATGGTAATGATTTTATATTTTATAAAGGAACGATTGTTGAAGTATGGAAAGATGTATTTAACGGAAATGTTAGAATATTTAAAAACAATAAAATATATAATACCAGAAAAATTAATGGTCATAAAATTGATATGGAAAAGAAAAAACAAAAAAGAATTGATGATCAAAAACAATTAGAAATATTAATTAGAGAACGAGATGAAAGATTAAAAGCAAGGGCGAAACGAAGTTGAGTTCATCTTGACCCTTGCTTTTTAACTTTCATAAATTATAATTATTCTTCAAACAAAGTTCGCCTTTGTTTGTTATCAATTAAGTAATTAAAAGGTATCATTTTAAAAAAATCTTAACAATATTTGTCATAATTTGTCGAAATTTTGTAAAAAATAATTGGAAATATTTGGAAAATATATATAATTTGTAGTCAAATATTAGTCAAAAATGGAGGTTATTATGGCAAGAAAAGGTGAAAATATTTTTCATAGGAAAGATGGAAGATGGGAGGCTCGGTATGTTAAAGGGTATAAGCTTGATGGAAAATGCCAATATGGTTATTTATATGGAAAAACTTATCAAGAAGTAAAAACTAAAAGAATTCAATATCTGCTTAATGCTGATATTCAGAAAAAAAAGAAATCAAAGGTAAATGTTTTATTTAGAGATAAAGCTGAATTATGGTTGAATAAACAAAAGTTTTCTGTTAAGTTATCAACATATTCTTATTATATGTCTGTTGTTTATAATCATTTGTTACCAGAATTAGGCAATTTATTACTTAATGATATTGATGAAGAAGTCATATATTCATTTATTAATCAAAAAATATTAAGTCATAAATTAAAAAAATCTACTCTTCATGAAATAGTTGGTATATTAAAACAAATATTACAGTTTTCTAATATTTATATAAAGATTAGATTACCTAAACTAGATAAGAAAGAAATTAAGACTTTGTCTAAAGAACAAAAAGAAATATTAGAAACATATATTAGTGATCATTTAAATGATATTACTATTGGAATCTTATTATCATTATATACAGGGCTTCGTTTAGGAGAAGTTTGTGCCTTAAAATGGCAAGATATTGATTTTAATCTTGGAGTAGTAACTGTGAAAAAGACAGTTTCAAGAGTAAAGAATCTAGATAAGGAAATTAGTAGTAAAACTAAATTAATTCTTACTTCTGCTAAAACAGAAAACTCTATCAGAATAATTCCTATTAATAGAAGTTTGTTGAAATTATTAAAATTTTATAAGATGAAGTATAATAAATTAGATTCTAATTTTATTTTAAGTTCAACGAATCAATTTATGGATCCAAGAAATTATTATAATCAATTTAAAAAAATATTAAAAAGTTGTCATTTAGAGTCTTTTAATTATCATTCTTTAAGACACACATTCGCTACCAATTGTATTAAAGAAGGATTAGATCCTAAATCATTAAGTGAAATATTAGGACATTCTGATATAAAAATAACTTTAGCATTCTACGTACATCCAAATATAGAAAGTAAAAAACAGTTTATAAATCAAGAAGATTTTTGTCCTATATTTTTACGTCAAAATTCTAGTCATAATTAAAAAAATCTTAAAAAAAAATTAAGATTTTTTTTCTGTTTTTCACAATATAACAAATATTATGAAAAATATACATAGTATGAGTTTTTAATACTAAAGTGTTGTTTTGCTTGATTAT
>CALVSS010000020.1 GCA_944359095.1 uncultured Bacilli bacterium
TTACTAAATATCATTGATTACAAGACTAACTTCCCACCTTAACTAAAACGGGAACTTTGAATTTTATTCAATGAAAATTAAAAAATGTTTGACAATTTGTTTCATTTCGTGTATTATATGTTTCGAAAGGGAGAAAACTTATCTTTTATTTAGGGTTTTCTCCTTCTTTTTTATTTAGAGGGGATAAAATGGGGCATTATTTTACGAATGAGAAATTACCTAGTGATATTAAAGAGACTACTTGTGTAGTTTTGAATAACCATTTTAAGTTTCTGACAGATAATGGTGTTTTTTCTAAAGACGGTTTGGATTTTGGCAGTAGACTTCTTCTTGAATCAATCCCGCTTGAAGAGGTTGGAGGCAAAATTCTAGATATGGGATGCGGTTATGGAGTTTTGGGTATCGTGTTAGCTAAAATTTTATCTGCTAAAGTAGATATGGTAGATGTTAATCATAGGGCTATGCATCTTACTAAACGGAATGCTAAATTAAATGGTGTAGATGATTTAGTTTCTGTTTTTGAGAGTAATTGTTATAGTTCTATTACTTCTAAATATTCTACTATTATTACGAATCCTCCGATTCGGGCCGGTAAAAAAATTGTTTATGACATAGTGATGAATGCTCGTAACTATTTAGATGATGGTGGTAATCTTTTTTTAGTTATTAGAAAAGAGCAGGGTGCTAAATCGCTAATTGTCGACTTAGAAAAAGTTTATACTGTTAAAGTATTGGAAAAAAAGAAGGGCTTTTTCATTATTCAATGCCATTTATAATTGACTTAGTTTTTACTTTGTGCTATTAATATAAATTGGCTATTTGTTATAGTATTTTCTTTTAAAAAATTTTGTTAGGGGTGATCACGTGGCTTATAAGATTGTTAAATGTGGCGACTATAGAGAAAGAAGAAATTTCTCACGTATAAGAAATACTTACGAATTAAAGGATTTATTAGAAATCCAAAAGAAATCATATGACAGATTTATTAAAGTTGGTATCAAAGAAGTATTTGATGATTTATTTCCAGTAGAAAATTTCTCTGGAACTTTATCACTTGAATTTGGAGATTATCATTTTGATGAACCTCGTTATTCTATTAAAGAAAGTAAAGATAGAGAGACTACTTATTCTGCACCTTTAAGAGTTGAAGTACGTCTTTTAAATCGTGAAACTGGAGAAGTAAAAGAACAAGAAATATTTATGGGTGATATGCCTATGATGACTGAAAGTGGTACTTTCGTTATTAATGGTGCTGAACGTGTTATTGTTTCTCAATTAGTTCGTTCTCCTAGTGTTTATTTTAATCATGAAGTTGATAAAAATGGACGTGAATTAATTACATCTCAAATTATTCCTACTCGTGGAACTTGGCTTGAATTTGAAGTTGATGCTAGAGATGTATTATATGTTAGAATTGATCGTACTAGAAAAGTTACTTTAACTACATTACTTCGTGCTTTTGGTTTATCTAGTGATGAAGAAATTTTAAACATGTTTGGTGAAGATGATTATTTAAAAAATACTATTAGTAAAGATTCTACTAAAAATACAGATGAGGCTTTAATTGAAATTTATGAAAAATTAAGACCTGGTGAACCTGCTACTTTAGATTCATCTAAAAACCAAATTATTACTAGATTCTTTGATGAATTTAGATATGATTTAGCTAAGGTTGGTCGTTATAAATTTAATCGTAAACTTAATGTTGTTGATCGTTTATTAGATCAAGTATTAGCTGAGGATGTTTGTGATGGTGATGGTGTTGTAGTACTTGAAGCTGGTACACAAATTACAAAAGCTAATATTGATGTATTAAAAGATGCTTTAGCTCATGGTTTTGGTTTACAAGAAGTAACTATTAATGATGATTTAGATACTTATAATAAAGTTCAAATTGTTAAGATTGTTGATCCATCAGATAAGAAGAAAAAACTTATAGTTATTGGTAATGATCAAAGTATTGATGTTAAGAGACTTACTATTTCTGATGTTTATGCTTCTGTTTCTTATTATTTAAATTTATTACATGGTGTTGGTAATTATGATGAAATCGATCATTTAGGAAATAGACGTATTCGTCAAGTTGGAGAACTTTTACAAAATCAATTTAGAATTGGTGTTTCTCGTATGGAGAGAGTTATTCGTGAACGTATGACTACTCAAGAGATGGATGAAGTTACTCCTAAAACTTTAATTAATATTCGTCCTGTTACAGCAGCTATGAAAGAGTTCTTTGGTAGTTCTCAATTATCTCAATTTATGGATCAGACTAACCCTATTGCTGAACTTACTAATAAACGTCGATTATCTGCTTTAGGACCTGGTGGATTATCAAGAGATCGCGCTGGTGTTGAAGTACGTGATGTTAATGCTTCTCACTATGGTCGTATTTGTCCAATTGAGTCTCCAGAAGGACCTAATATCGGACTTATTACTTCTCTTGCTAGTTATGCTAAAATTGATGATTATGGATTTATTATGACTCCATATCGTAAAGTTGTTGATAAAAAAATTACTGATGAAGTTGTATATTTAACTGCTGATGAGGAAGCTGATTATATTATTTCTCAATCTACAGTTGGTACTAATGAAGATAATGTTATTACTGATGAAATGGTTAATGCTCGTTTTAAGGGTGATAATATTTTAGCTAAACCTGAACAAGTTGATTATATTGATGTTAGTCCACAACAAGTTGTATCTATTACTACAAGTTGTATTCCATTCTTGGAGCATGATGATGCTACTCGTGCTTTAATGGGTGCTAACATGCAACGTCAGGCTATGCCTTTAATTAAAACAGAAGCTCCATATGTTGGTACTGGTGTTGAGTTTATTGCAGCAAAAGATTCTGGTGTTGAAATTATTTGTAAAGCCGATGGTGTTGTTGAATATGTTGATGCTAGAAAGATTGTTGTTAAGACTAAAAATGGTAAAGATACTTACCGTTTAGCTAACTTTGAACTTGCTAACTCTAGTATTTGTTCTCATCAAAGACCTATTGTTCATGTTGGTGATAAAGTTTATGCTGGAAAGACTATTCTTGCTGATGGAAATTCTACTGATAAGGGAGAACTTGCTTTAGGTAAGAATATGACGATTGCTTTCATGACATTTAATGGTTATAACTATGAGGATGCTGTTATTTTAAATGAAAACTTAGTTAAAGATGATAAATTTACATCATTACATCTTGAAGATTATGAGATGCAATGTCGTGAAACTAAATTAGGACCTGAAGAAATTACTCGTGATATTCCTAATGTTAGTGAAGAAGCTCGTCGTAACTTGGATGAAAATGGTATTGTTGCGATTGGTACAGAAGTTAAAGAAGGAGATATCTTAGTTGGTAAAGTTACTCCAAAAGGTATGGCTGAACTTACTTCTGAGGAAAAATTATTACATGCTATCTTTGGTGAAAAGACTCGTGAAGTTCGTGATACTTCTCTACGTGTTCCTCATGGTGGAGATGGTATTGTTCATGATATTAAAGTTTATTCACGTAAAGATAATGATGAATTACCAGCTGGTGTTAGTAAAGTAATTCGTGTTTATATTATTCAAAAACGTAAGATTCAAGTTGGAGATAAGATGTCTGGACGTCATGGTAATAAGGGTGTTATTTCACTTATTTTACCTCAAGAAGATATGCCTTATATGCCAGATGGTACTCCAGTTGATATTATGTTAAATCCACAAGGTGTTCCTTCTCGTATGAACTTAGGACAAATCCTTGAATTACATATGGGTATGGCTTGTAAAAAATTAGGTGTTCATATTGCTACTCCTGTATTTGATGGTGCTCATATTGATGATATTCAAGCTATGATGGCTGAAGCTGGTATGGATCCTGATGGTAAGACAGTTCTTTATGATGGTCGTACAGGTGAGGCTTTCGATAATCGTATTGCTGTTGGTGTTATGTATATGATTAAATTACATCACATGGTTGATGATAAACTTCATGCTCGTTCTACTGGACCTTACTCTTTAGTTACACAACAGCCTTTAGGTGGTAAAGCTCAATTTGGTGGTCAAAGATTTGGAGAAATGGAAGTTTGGGCATTATATGCTTATGGTGCTGCTCATACTTTACAAGAAATGATTACTATCAAATCTGATGATGTTGTTGGTCGTGTTAAGACTTATGAAGCAATTATTAAGGGACAAGAAATTAAAGGAGCTGGTGTTCCTGAGTCATTTAGAGTATTGATGAAAGAATTCCAAGCTTTAGGATTAGATGTATCTATTATTGATGATGAAGGTAGAGCATTAGAATTAAAAGAAATCGAAGAAGAAGAAGATCATGAAGATACAAAATTAGATATAAATGAAATTGATAAGTCTCCTGTTGTACCAATTGATTCTCCTGATGAAGAAGATGAAGAGGATACAGATGATTTAGATGATGATGAATTTGAAGATGAATTAGAAGAAGACTTAAAAATGGAAGAAGATTTTGAGGAAGGAGCTGATCTTTAATGATAGATGTAAATAAGTTTGATGCATTAAAAATAGGAATCGCTTCACCTGAAAAAATCCGTGAATGGTCTTATGGAGAAGTAAAAAAGCCTGAAACTATTAACTATCGTACTCTTCGCCCAGAACGTGATGGATTGTTTTGTGAAAAGATTTTCGGACCTACTAAAGATTTTGAATGTGCTTGTGGGAAGTATAAAAGAGTTCGTTATAAAAATATCGTATGTGACCGTTGTGGAGTTGAAGTAACTCGTTCTAAAGTACGTCGTGAACGTATGGGACATATTGAGTTAGCAACTCCTGTGTCTCACATTTGGTTTTTCAAGGGTGTTCCATCTAGAATGGGATTAGTTCTTGATATGAGTCCAAGAGATTTGGAAGAAGTATTATACTTTGTTAGTTATGTAGTTATTGATAAAGGAAATACTCCTCTTGAAGATAAGCAAACATTATCAGAAAAAGAGTATCGTGCTTATTATGAAAAGTACGGTACTGGATTTAAAGTTGGTATGGGTGCTGAAGCAATTAAGGAATTGCTTAAGAAAATTGATTTAAAACATGATATTGATGAAATAGAAAAGGAATTAGAGACTGCTCAAGGCCAAAAGAGAACTCGTTTACTTAAGAGACTTGATGTTCTTGATGCTTTCTATCATTCTGGTAATAAACCTGAATGGATGATTATGGATTGTATTCCAGTTATTCCACCAGAATTACGTCCTATGATTCAATTAGATGGTGGTCGTTTTGCTACTAGTGATTTAAATGATTTATATCGTCGTGTTATTAATCGTAATAATCGTTTAAAGAAACTTATTGATTTAGGTGCTCCTACTATCATTATTCAAAATGAAAAACGTATGTTACAAGAAGCTGTTGATGCTTTATTTGATAATGGTCGTCGTGGTAGAAGTGTTACTGGTGCTGGAAACAGACCTTTAAAATCTATTTCTAGTATGTTGAAAGGTAAACAAGGTCGTTTCCGTCAAAACTTATTAGGTAAGCGTGTTGATTATTCAGGACGTTCTGTTATCGTTGTAGGACCTAGTCTTAAGATGTATCAATGTGGTATTCCTAAAGAGATGGCACTTGAATTATTTAAACCTCATGTTATTCATGGATTAGTTAGTAAAGATATTGCTCATAATATTAAAGCTGCTAAGAGATTAATTGATAATCAAGATCCTGTTGTTTGGGATATTGTTGAAGAAGTTATTAAAGAGCATCCAGTTTTATTAAACCGTGCTCCTACTTTACACCGTTTAGGTATTCAAGCATTTGAACCTGTTTTAGTTGGTGGTAAGGCTATTCGTTTACATCCACTTGTTTGTCCAGCATTTAATGCAGACTTCGATGGAGACCAAATGGCTGTACACGTTCCACTTTCTGAAGAAGCTCAAGCTGAAGCTAGAATCTTAATGTTAGGTTCTGGAAACATCTTAAAACCTTCTGATGGTAAACCTATTGTTACTCCTGCTCAAGATATGGTATTAGGTAACTACTATATTACTATGGAAAAAGCTGGAGAAGATGGAGAAGGTCGTGTATTTAAAGATACTAATGAAGCTTTAATGGCTTATGAAAGACGTGAAGTTACACTTCATACTCGTATTGCTATTCCTGTTGATTCTTTTAAACATAAATTATTTACTGAGAGTCAAAAGGGTAAGTATTTAATTACTACTGTTGGTAAAATTAAATTTAATGAAATTTTACCTGATTCATTTGCTTATGTTAATGAACCTACAGATGATAATATTCAAAATATTACACCAAATAAATATTTCTTAGATAAAGGTACTGATATTAAGGCTGCTATTAAGGATATGCCATTAGTTAAACCTTTTGCTAAGGGTACTTTGGAAAAAATCATTGCTCAAGTATTTAAACGTTATAAAACTACAGAGACATCTACTATGCTTGATAGTTTAAAGAATTTAGGATTTAAGTATTCTACTATTGCTGGTATTACTATTAGTATGGCTGATGTTGTTACAAGTAATGATAAAGCTAAGATTGTTGAAGAAAGTCAAAAATTAGTTGATAAGATTAATAAACAATATAAACGTGGTCTTATTACTGAAGAAGAAAGATTTAATAAAGTTATTGAAACTTGGAATAGTGCTAAAGATAAAGTTCAAGCTGAACTTGAAGAAATTGCTAATAAAGAAGTTGATAACCCAATCTTTATGATGATGCATTCTAAGGCTCGTGGTAATATTTCTAACTTTACACAAATTGCTGGTATGCGTGGTATCATGGCTAAGCCAGATGGAAGTTCTGTTGAAATTCCAGTTCTTTCAAACTTTAAAGAAGGACTTTCTGTTGCTGAATTCTTCTTATCTACTCACGGTGCTCGTAAAGGTAGTGCTGATACTGCCTTAAAGACAGCAGATTCTGGTTACTTAACTCGTCGTTTAGTTGATGTTTCTCAAGATATCATTGTTCGTGAAGAAGATTGTGGAACCGATCAAGGTGTTGTTGTTCGTGACTTTATTAACGAAAAAACAGGAGCTGTTATTGAAAGCTTACATGACCGTATTGTTGGACGTTTTGCTAATAAGAAAGTTATTAATCCTAAGACAAAAGAAGTTATTGTTGATAAATTACAAATGATTACTGAGTCTTTGGCAGATAAGATTATTGCTGCTGGTATTACTGAAGTTGAAATTCGTACAGTACTTACATGTAATACAGTTAATGGTGTATGTCAAAAATGTTATGGTCGTAACTTAGCTACTGGTAACTTAGTTGAAATTGGTGAAGCTGTTGGTGTTATGGCTGCTCAATCTATTGGTGAACCTGGTACTCAGCTTACAATGCGTACATTCCATACTGGTGGAGTTGCTGGTGGAGAAGATATTACTCAAGGTCTTCCTCGTGTACAAGAATTATTTGAAGCTCGTAATCCAAAAGGTAAGGCTACTATTGCTGAAATCGATGGTAAAGTTACTAAGATTAAAGAAGATCATGGTAAATTTAAGATTAGTATTACGAATAAATTAGAGACAAAAGAACATGTTACTAATTATGGTGCTAAACTTTGTGTTGAAAAAGGTGACGATGTTGTTTGTGGAGATAAACTTACTGAAGGAGCTATTAATCCAAAAGAATTATTAGCTGTTACTGATCCACTTACTACTCAAGAATATATCTTGAAGGAAGTTCAACATACTTATCGTTCACAAGGTGTTGATATTGCTGATAAACACGTTGAAGTTATTGCTCGTCGTATGATTAGTAAAATCCGTATTATTGAAGGTGGAGATACTAAATTACTTCCTGGAGCACTTGTTAACTTCCGTGAATTTACTGATAGTAATAAAGAAGCTGTTATTCAAGGTAAGAAACCAGCTCTTGGTAAACCAATTCTTCTTGGTATTACTAAAGCTGCTCTTGAAACTGATTCCTTCTTATCAGCTGCATCTTTCCAAGAGACTACTCGTATCTTAACTGATGCTGCTATTAAGGGTAAAGTTGACCACTTGGAAGGATTAAAAGAAAACGTTATTATTGGTAAATTAATTCCTGCTGGTACAGGATGCAAGAACTATCGTAATGTTGATTATGATTTAGCTTCTCAATTTATTGATGAAGAACCTTTAGATAAATTAGAAGATGAATTTATGGAGTAGTTTACTAC
The DNA here is from genome assembly GCA_944359095.1 of uncultured Bacilli bacterium. Lineage (GTDB taxonomy): Bacteria > Bacillota_I > Bacilli_A > RF39 > UBA660 > Faecimonas. The sequence goes on from CALVSS010000020.1 coordinate 8,123, forward strand.
TCCTTTTTCTTTACAATTTTTTTAAATTCTAGTACAATTATTTTGAAGGTGATGATATGGCAAGTCTTAATAATAAGGGTTGGGGAATTTCTAATATGATTACTTTTTTAGTAATATTTATAATTTTCATTTTTATTATTGCTTTTTTAGTTTATAATCTTGATCATGAAGATGATTCTAATATTCAATTAATGGAAGAAGATATGATAGTATTACCTTTTAATAATTAAAAAGTATAATATTTTTAATTAATTCTATTGACTTTATATTTTGTAAATGTTATATTATATCTGCTAATTAAATGACTTTGCATTAGGCAAAGTTTTATTTAGGAGCTATGATGATACACCTGGATATGTGTAAAGAAAGGAGATATATTTTATGCCTACATTAAACCAATTAGTTCATAATAAACGTAAGAAAAAGGTTAGAAAGAGTAGTGCTCCAGTATTAAATGTTGGATTAAATACTTTAACTAAACAAACTACTAATACTAGTGCTCCTCAAAAACGTGGTGTTTGTACTCGTGTTGGTACTAAGACACCTAAGAAGCCTAACTCAGCATTACGTAAGTATGCGCGTGTTCGCTTATCTAATGGTAAAGAAGTAGATACTTATATACCTGGAATTGGACATAACTTACAAGAACACAGTGTTGTTTTAATTCGTGGTGGCCGTGTTAAAGACTTAATCGGTGTTCGTTATCACATTATTCGTGGTACTTTGGATACTGCTGGAGTTAAAGATCGTAAACAAGGTCGTAGTAAGTATGGAGCAAAGAAACCAAAAAAGTAAAAAAGTAATTAGTTTTGAAGGGAGGAAGTAAAAATGCGTAAGAGACGTGCAGTTAAAAGAGACGTTTTACCAGATCCAATATATAAATCTAAGATTGTTACTAAGTTAATTAATACTGTTATGTTGGATGGTAAAAAGGGAATTGCTCAAACAATTGTGTATGAAGCATTTGATAAAGTAAAAAATAAAACTGGAAAAGAACCACTTGAAGTATTTGAAGCAGCTATGGAAAATATTAAACCACAATTAGAAGTTAAAAGCCGTCGTGTTGGTGGTTCTAACTATCAAGTACCTATTGAAGTTTCACCAGCTAGAAGTCAAGCTTTAGCTTTAAGATGGTTAACTAAATATTCTCGTGACCGTGGTGGTAAGGGAATGGCTGATAATTTAGCTAATGAAATTATAGATGCATCTAATGGTACTGGTGCAACTGTTAAAAAACGTGAAGATACTCATAGAATGGCTGAAGCTAACAAGGCTTTTGCTCATTATAGATGGTAGGAAAGGAGTCATTATATGGCAAGAGATACTTCTTTAGAGAATACAAGAAATTTTGGAATTATGGCTCATATTGATGCTGGTAAGACTACTACTACAGAACGTGTTTTGTTCCATGGTGGTAATATCCATAAAATTGGAGAGACTCATGATGGAGAATCTCAAATGGATTGGATGGCACAAGAAAAGGAACGTGGTATTACTATCACTTCTGCAGCTACTACTGTTCACTGGAAAGGATATCGTTTTAATATTATCGATACTCCTGGACACGTAGACTTTACTATTGAAGTTAGTCGTTCTTTACGTGTTCTTGATGGTTCTGTAGCTTTACTTGATGCTCAAGCTGGTGTTGAGCCACAAATGGAAACAGTTTGGAGACAAGCTGATGATTTTAAAGTACCAAGAATTATTTTCGCTAATAAGATGGGTAAGATGGGTGCAGATTTTGCTTATAGTATTAAATCTGTTAGAGACCGTTTAGGTGTTAATGCTTATCCTATTGAATGGCCTATTGGTGCTGAAGATGATTTTCGTGGTGTTATTGATTTAATTACTATGAAAGCTATCGAATTTGATGGAAAGCCAGAAGAAGATGCTAAAGATATTGAAATTCCTGAGAATTTAAAATCTTTAGTTGAAGAAAAACGTGCAGAGTTAATCGAAGCTGTTGCTGAATTTGATGATGAAATGATGGAAACTTATTTAGACGGTGGAGAAGTAACTATTGAAATGATTAAACGTGCTATTCGTAATGGTTGTCTTGCTACTAAGTTTTTCCCTATGATGTGTGGAGATGCTTTAGGAAATAAAGGTATTAAACCATTAATGGATGCTGTTATTGATTATTTACCAAGTCCTTTAGATGTTGAATCAATTAAAGGTACTGATTTAGATGGTAAAGAAGTTGTTCGTCACCCTAGTGATAGTCAACCATTTGCTGCTTTAGCATTTAAGGTTATGACTGATCCATTTGTTGGTCGTTTAACTTTCTTCAGAGTTTATTCTGGTCATTTATCTAGTGGTAGTTATGTATTAAACTCAACAAAAGATACTAAAGAAAGAATTGGTCGTATTCTTCAAATGCATGCTAATCATCGTAAAGAAATTAGTGATGTATATACAGGAGATATTGCTGCTGCTGTTGGTTTAAAAAATACTACTACAGGAGATACTTTATGTGATGAAAAGAAACCTATTATTTTGGAAAGTTTAGTTGTTCCTGAGCCAGTTATTCAACTTGCTGTTGAACCTAAATCTAAAGCTGATCAAGATAAAATGGCAATTGCATTACAAAAACTTGCTGAAGAGGATCCAACATTTAAAGTTCATACTGATCATGAAACTGGTCAAACAGTTATCGCTGGAATGGGTGAATTACATCTTGACGTTTTAGTAGATCGTATGAGACGTGAATTTAATGTTGAAGCTAATGTTGGTGCTCCACAAGTTGCTTATCGTGAAACAATCAAACAAGCAGGAGATTGTGAAGGTAAGTATATTAAACAATCTGGTGGACGTGGACAATATGGACATGTTTGGGTTAAATTTGAGCCAAATCCAGATAAAGGTTATGAATTTGTTGATCAAATCGTAGGTGGTGTTGTTCCTCGTGAATACATCCCAGTTGTTGATAAGGGATTACAAGAAGCTATGCAAACTGGTATTCTTGCTGGATATCCTATGATCGACGTTAAATGTACATTATTTGATGGTAGTTATCATGATGTTGATTCTAATGAAATGGCATTCAAGATTGCTGCTAGTATGGCTTTAAAAGAAGCTAAAAATAAATGTAAACCTGTATTACTTGAACCAATTATGAAAGTTGATGTTACTACACCTGATGAATATTTTGGTAATGTAATGGGTGATTTAACAAGTCGTCGTGGTCGTCCATTAGGACAAGAAAGCCAAGGAAACGCTGTTAAATTAAGCGCTATGGTTCCACTTGCTGAAATGTTTGGTTATGCTACAAATCTTCGTTCTAATACTCAAGGACGTGCAACATTCGTTATGTTCTTTGATCATTATGAAGAAGTACCTAAAAACATTTCTGATGAAATTATTAAAAAGAGTGGAAATTAATTAAAAGTGTATCAAAATAGTTGAAAATATTTCAATTATTAGATAAAATATATGTTGTAAATGAAAAAGGAGGAAATTTTATATGGCAAAAGAAAAATTTGATCGTTCTAAACCACATGTTAACATTGGTACAATTGGACACGTAGATCATGGTAAAACTACTTTAACTGCTGCTATTAGTAAGGTTTTAGCTGGAAAATATGGTAATGAAGCTGTTGATTTCGCTAATATCGATAAAGCACCAGAAGAAAGAGAACGTGGTATTACTATTAATACTGCACACATTGAATATAGTACTGATAAGAGACACTATGCTCATGTTGACTGTCCAGGACATGCTGACTATGTTAAGAACATGATTACAGGTGCAGCTCAAATGGATGGAGCTATCTTAGTTATTGCTGCAACTGATGGACCTATGGCACAAACTCGTGAACATATCTTACTTGCTCGTCAAGTTGGAGTACCTAAAATGGTAGTATTCATGAATAAATGTGATATGGTTGATGATCCAGAATTATTAGATTTAGTAGAAATGGAAATTCGTGACTTATTAAATGAATATGGTTACGAAGGAGATGAAACTCCAATTATTCGTGGTTCAGCTCTTAAGGCTCTTGAAGGAGATCCACAATGGGTTGAAAAAATCTATGAATTAATGGATGCTGTTGATACTTGGATTCCAACTCCAGAAAGAGATAATGATAAACCTTTCTTAATGAGTATCGAAGATGTATTTACTATCACAGGACGTGGTACTGTTGTTACAGGACGTGTTGAACGTGGTATGTTAAAACTTAACGATGAAGTTGAAATCGTTGGTATTAAACCTACTAAGAAAACAGTTGTTACTGGAATTGAAATGTTCCGTAAACAATTAGACTATGCTGAAGCTGGAGACAATGCTGGAGTATTATTACGTGGTATTGCTCGTGAAGAAGTTGAACGTGGACAAGTTCTTGCTAAACCTGGAACTGTTACACCTCATCATAAATTCAAAGCTGCAGTATACGTATTAAGCAAAGAAGAAGGCGGACGTCATACTCCATTCTTCTCAAATTATCGTCCTCAATTCTATTTTAGAACTACAGACGTAACTGGTGTTATTACTTTACCTGAAGGTGTTGAAATGGTAATGCCAGGAGATAACGTTAATATTGATGTTGAATTAATTCACTCAATCGCACTTGAACAAGGAACTAAATTCTCTATTCGTGAGGGTGGACGTACTGTTGGTGCTGGTAACGTTACTGAAATCGTTGAATAATGATGAAAAGAACCTTATGGTTCTTTTTTTTCATAAAAAAAAGCGCTGTTTAACGCTTCAAATTATTTAGGTTTTTGTGTAGGGCTTTTACTTTCCATCCTTCTAATTCATCTAGGTATGGTTCATAATAGTCATTTAGAACATAAGTATCTTTTCTAAAGTAAAATGCAAAAGCTATTTCTGCAAAGGAATTGGGTCCTATATAGTTTTCAATACCATTTTTAGTGGCGTTTACTATTAATACAATTTCATTGTTGGGATTACTAATTCTATCAAAATGAGCACGTGATGCAATTTCTTTTGGTAGACCTTGCATACATTCGATTGGAAGTAGGACTTCATAATCTCTTTTTTCTAATTCATTCTTTATCTTTATTATTTCATCTTTTACTTTCATACTTCCACAAAGTACAATTTTAGGTTTTTTCATGGTCTATTCCTTTCTATTTGTTCTTTCCTAGACTTTTATATAAATTATAAGTAAAGTTATTCAATATAATATCAAATTCTCCAACATATTCTGTAATAATAGGATTAAATCCTAATTTCATTTCATTTAATCCACTATATTTATTTTTCTTATCAAAATCTCCTACAATTGCATTGAAATTTAAATACTTTAAATTCTGCTTTTTGTAGTCACAAATCAATTTCCATTTTAAAAGATAGTTTGGATTTAAGTTTGAAAAGTTAGTATTAAATCCATCCATATAGATAAAAGCTGAATTATCATATCTAATTACGATTGCTCCAGCAACTAAAACTCCAGTTGGATATTCTTTTAATAGTTGTGTTGCTTGTACCATATTATTTTTATATGTATTTAATAGTTTGTCTGATTCCATTTTTTTATTTAATAGAGAGTTTTTGCCTTCATTACTTAGATTTGTTTGTTGAATTTTTTCTGCTATTTGGTCATTTTTTTCCATTTCTTTTTCATATGCTCGTCTACTATTGATTACATATGTTTCGGTATTTATTTTGCAGTAATAAACATCAATATTATCTCCATAATTACTAATTAGTTCTCGATAAAATTCTATTGGTTTTGGAGATTTTCTTTTTATAAAACTATATAATACATTAATATTATTACTTGGGTCTTTATAACATTCAATTCCACTGTTTGCTGCTTTTCTTATTTTGTGTCTTGTTCGTTTATCAAAATTATTGAATATTGTTCTAATATCTTGGTTTAATAAGATTAGAGTTTCCCATCTTGGTTTTTCATCTTCAAAGTATAGTGATTTTCCTTGAAATTTAAATCCAGCATTTTCTAGATTAGCCATAATTAGGTTTATTTGACTATTAAAATTCATGATGTTACCTTTACTGTCTCTAATTGTTGAGGGGATATAAGGATCTATTTTTAATAACATAAATCCTTGTTTACCTAATATTTTTTTTAGTTTTTCTACTAGTTCTTCTAATAATGTTGGATTTTCATAGTTGAACAAAATTCCTCTAGGTGCATATGCTATTTTATGACCCATAAAGACTTCTCGATATAAGATTAAAGAGGCTCCAATTAGGGTATTATTGTCGTCAGCAATTCCTAAGAAGTGCACATTAAAACCAAATTTTCGCATTGTTTTTCCATATGCGGAAGTTTGATAATAATTTCGATATCTATGTTTTTTAGCATATTTATCAAATTGTTCTGGACTGATTGTTATTATCCTCATGGCACTTCTCCTATTCTTCGTTCATTATATCATAATTTTATTACCTCTTTCAATATTTTCCTGTAATCTAATTTATTAAATTTTAAACAAAATTTAGTTATTTAATGTTATAATGTATAGTATTTTATAGCACATCTTGAGTTTGCGAAAGAATGTGTTATAAAATTATTGTACCTAATTTATAA
>CALVSS010000021.1 GCA_944359095.1 uncultured Bacilli bacterium
TAAGAATACATGATTTTATTTACTTAAAAAATATATTGTACCATTTTTTACATATTATTTTTTATGCGATTGCCATAGTCAATCATAGATATGATTGCTTTTTTTTATATTTTATGGTATTATTTAACTAATTTAGGGATTGGTAAGGGGGATGTTGATGCCTGGTAGTTCTATTAAGTATTTTTTAGTTGCACAGAGTTTATCTAAGGGAGATTTTGAACTTATCACTATTGATTCTAATGAAATACCTGATTTATATCGTTGTGTTGTGAATCCTCTTGGAAAGTTAGAAACTATAGATTTGTTTACGACTAATTTTTCTAATTCTCTTGAACTTGCTGACTATTTATATTCTAATCATAAAATTAAAGATAAAGATGTATGTTTTTATATTGCTTTTCATAATAATAAAAGTAATGATTTAAATTTTTATGAAGTTTTATATCGTAATAATAAATTAACTATTTCTGATTTAAGAGAAGTTGCTAGTAAAAAATTAGGATTAACTTCTAGTTCTTCTTATGATTATTCTATTTCTATTTTAAAACGTTTTTTTCGTACAGTTGAGTATTATGGAGAATTTTATCAGATGTTAGATGAACATTTAACTAATATTTATGATAAGTTTGTTGATGAATTTAAAAATAAAGATTATGAAGAAATTATGGAGAAGTTAAAGACTAGAGAAGCTGGTTGGATTTTTGGCTCTTATCCATTACTTAGAAATTTAGTAGAAGCACAAGATAGGTATTTTCAAATGTGTTCTATTCCTGGAGATATGATAGAAAATCTTAACTTAGAGTCTTTTAAAAATGATTATTTTCGTACTAAAGTAAAAGGCAATCTTTCTCTTAAAGTAAATCCATCTTATAATCCTAATCAGATTACTTTATTTGACTATGCCAAAGAGTTACAAGAAGAGCGTAGAAAAGAATCTGTAAAAAATGAGCGAAAATTTAAATTATCTCAGATTGATACTTATCCTGAAGTGCCTATGAAAGAAAAACGTATTTTTGTGATGAATACATTTAGGAATATTCCTAGTCAGTTATTTCAGATGACTAAAAATGGAAAAGTAGAAGTAAATACACATTTATTTTCTAATATTAGTGAGTATGATTCTATGTGTTTACAAAAGTGTTTAGATCCTTATACAAGATTACATGCTTGTTTATATACTCGCTTTATTAAAGTCTTTTATAGAGAAAAAGAAAATGGTAATATTTTTACTACAGAAATACAAAAAGATATTGGTAAGGAGTATTATTCTTTGAATCATCATATGTATCGATATGATAAACATCTAGATCGTGCTTATGTATGGTGTAAGACATATTTAAAATGTATGAAGGAAAATGAAAAAGAGAGTGGGGCTTATGTCAAAACAATTAGATCAAGTAAATACCATTATTAGTCCATATTTAGATTATTTAAAATATCAAAAAAATTATTCTAATTATACTATAGAGAATTATGGTAAAGATATTTTAGAGTTTTTTCAATATTTAAATAGGGAGAATTTAGATTATAAGAGTCTTGTTTATAGTGATTTAAGATTTTATTTAATGTATTTAAAAGAAGAAAAGAAAGATAAAAATTCATCTATTGATCGTAAACTTAGTTCTTTAAGAGGATTTTATCAATATTTAGCTAATGAAGGTGTTGTAACAAGTAATGTTTTTAGTTTAGTTAATGGCCCTAAGAAAGAAAAAAAGATACCAAGATATTTTGAATATAATGAATTAGAAGCTTTATTTGATGCTTGTGATTTATCTACTTCTTTAGGTCAAAGAGATCGCCTTGTTTTGGAAATGCTTTATGCAACTGGAGTTCGAGTAGGAGAACTTGTTTCTATTAAACTGTCTGATATTAATCAAAGTAATCGAACTATTTTAATTTTAGGTAAAGGAAATAAAGAAAGAATAGTTCCCTATGGTGATTATTGTGAAGAAATATTAAAATTATATTTAAAAGAAGGATATGTAGAATTAAATAAAAAAAATAGTCCTTATTTATTTTTAAATTTCCAAGGTGGTAAATTAACAGAGCGTGGTGTTCGTTATTTATTAGATCAAATTATTCATCATACAAGTATTCAAAAAAAGATTTCTCCTCATATGATAAGACATAGTTTTGCAACTCATTTATTAAATCAAGGTTGTGATTTAATGACAGTTCAAAAATTACTTGGTCATGAAAGTATTAAAGCAACACAAATTTATACTCATGTTACTACTGATCGGTTAAGAAATGTATATCAAAATAGTTTTCCAAGGGCTCATATTAAGGATGATATTAAATAGGCAATGTTTATTTTTTAATAAATGTTGCCTTTTTCTTTTCTTTTATGGTATATTTGCGATATAATAATATTGTTTGGTAGGTGATGTTATGGAGTTTGAATTTTCTTCTCAAGAAGAATTATATCAAAGAGTAGAACCTGCTTTAAAAGCAAAACTTGCTGAATTACATCGATTAGGATATCCTTATATAAAATTAATAGATATTTGGAATTACTTAGTTGAGACTAAATGGAAAAAATCTAGAGATTTGACTTTGTCTGATATTGTTGATGATATATTACATGTTGACAATAGAAAATTAGATGAGTTTATTAAGGGAAAGTTATCTAAGACAAGGAGAAGTATAGATTTGACGGAAACAATTTAGAGAGGTGGATAGGTATGAAAAAAAATAAAAAAGGAAGGAATAAAGTTATTAGAACAACAATTATTTTAGTTTTAGTTGTTGTTGGTATTTGTTTTTCTTTTATTCCGTTATTTAAAAATTTAAAATTTGGATTGGATTTACAAGGTGGATTTGAAATATTATATAAAGTAGAATCTATTGATGGTTCTAAAATGACTAGGGATAAAGTTATGGCTACTTATAAAACATTAAGTAAGCGTATTGATTCTTTAGGTGTTAGTGAACCAGAGATTATTATTGAAGGAAATGATAAAATTCGTGTTAAGTTAGCAGGAGTTACTGATCCTGAAAAAGCAAGAGAGCAGTTATCTACTGTTGCGACTCTTTCTTTCCGCGATACTAATGATAATTTACTTATGACTAGTGATGTCTTAGTATCTGGTGGTGCTAAAGCTACAACGGATTCTTCTGGTAATCCAGCAGTTTTATTATCTATTAAAGATAAAGATGAATTTTATAAAGTAACTAATAAAGTCAAAGACTATGATAATAATATGTTAGTTATTTGGTTGGATTATGAAGAGGGAACTGATAGTTATTCAAGTGAAGCTAGTATGTGTGGTAGCAGTGAATCTAATTGTTTAAGTGCTGCGACTGTATCTCAAGGATTTGCTAGTGATGTTATTATTCAAGGAAGTTTTACTGATGATGAAGTTAATAATTTAGTTGATTTAATTAATAGTGGTTCTTTACCAAGCAAACTTACAGAATTATCTTCTCAAACAGTTGGAGCATCTTTTGGAGATGATACACTTCAAAGTACTTTAATTGCTGGTATTATTGGAGTTGTATTTATTGCTCTTATCTTAATTCTTGTATATCATTTTGCAGGATTTGTTTCTACTGTTTCTATGATGATTTATACATTCTTAGTATTTTTAGTATTCTGGGTTGTTGGTGGAGTTTTAACATTACCTGGTATTGCAGCTTTGGTATTAGGAATTGGTATGGCTGTTGATTCTAATGTTATTACTTTTTCTAGAATTAAAGATGAATTATATAAAGGTAAAAGTTTACCGGTAGCCTTTAAAGAAGGTACTAAATCTAGTTTTAGTGCTATTCTAGATTCTAATTTAACAACATTATTAGTTGCTGTTATTATGTTTATTTTTGGTGAATCTAGTATTAAGGGATTTGCTACTATGTTAATCATTACTGTTTTAGTTACTATGGTTACTATGGTATTCCTTACTAGAGTATTACTACAATTATTTGTTAAGACAAATTACTTTAACCGTCATACAAAATTATTTATTAATGTTAATGCAGAAGATATTCCTGATGTTAGTAAAAATGAAGCTGTTAAAGTTGTTCCATTTAAGAATGTTCAATTCTTAAAACATAGTAAAAAGTTTATCTTATTATCTTTAGTAATTATTGTTGTTGGAATTGTTATGTTTGCTGTTAAAGGACTAAATCTTAGTGTTGATTATCAAGCTGGTAGTGATATTTCTATTACAACAGAAGAAAAAGTTACTAAGAGTGATTTGAAAAAAGATTTAAAAGAATTAGATTTAGATAGTGATTCTATTGAAATCAATGAAAATGATATTACGATTCGTATTAATGATGTATTAAGCGGTAAGAAAGTTGAAAAAGTTACAAATTATTTTGAAGATAAATATGATGCTAAAACGAATATTGGTGTTGTATCCAATGTAGTTAAACAAGAATTAGTTAAAAATGCTATTTTATCTGTATTTATTGCTTTAATTGGTATTATTCTATATATTTCTATTCGCTTTAAATTTAGTTATGCTGTTAGTGGAGTTATGGCATTATTCCATGATGTATTAATCGTATTTAGTTTATTTGCTATTTTCCGTTTAGAAGTTTCTACAATGTTTATTGCTGCTGTTTTAGCAATCATTGGTTATTCTATTAATGACACAATTGTTTGTTATGACCGAATTAGAGAAAATTTAGCAAAAGAGAATAAGAAGTTATCTAAAGAAAGATTATATGAAGTTGCTAATAAGAGTATTCAAGAAACTTTTGTTAGAACAATTTATACTTCTGTTACTACTTTAGTACCAGTAATTGCACTTATTTTCTTAGGATCAAGTGAAATTTTAACATTTAACTTTGCTATGTTATTTGGACTTGTCGCTGGTACTTATTCTTCTATCTTTATTGCAACTGTTATCTTTGTATATTTAGAGTCTAAAAATTTAGATAAACCTAAGAAGAAAAAAGTTATTTATACTGATGAGTATGAAGAAAAACAAATTAAAGGTATTAACTGTTAGTTATTGGAGGTGATATTTTGTCACACACAAAAAAAATTGTTTCTGTGGATGAGGTTTTAGATCAAGCTAAAACTTATATTACAGACCAAAAACAATTAGAAGTTATTAAACAAGCATATTTATTTGCTAAAGAAAAACATGCTGGACAGTTTCGTAAAACGGGTGAAGATTATATTATTCACCCTTTAAACGTTGCTATGATATTAACGACTATTTATGCTGATTATCAGACTATTGCTGCTGGATTTTTACATGATGTTTTAGAAGATTGTGATTGTACGTATGAAGAGATGGAAGAAAAATTCGGTCCTGAAATTACGAAATTAGTTTATGGTGTTACAAAATTAAGTAGAATTCATTTTTCTACAGATAATGAATATTTAATTGATTATTATAAAAAAATTATTGTTGGTATGAGTGAAGATGTTCGGGTAATTATTATTAAACTTGCTGATCGTCTTCATAATATGAGAACGTTATGGGCAGTACCTCCTGATAGGCAAAAGGTAAAGGCTAGGGAAGCGTTAGAGATATTAGCTCCTATTGCTCATCATTTAGGTATTCATAAAATTAAAAGTGAACTTGAAGATTTAGCTTTACGTTATTTAAAACCTGATGTTTTTTATGATATTGCAGAAAAATTAAATAAGACAAAGTTAGAACGTGATCGTACTGTTGCTGATATGGAAAAGGAAGTTTCTGATTTACTTACAGAACATCATATTAATCATGAAATTAAGGGTAGAGCTAAGTGTATTTATAGTATTTATAATAAATTAAATAAAGGTAAAAAATTTAGTGATATTTATGATTTACTTGCTTTACGTATTTTGGTTCATACAGAACAGGAATGTTATTTAGCTCTTGGTATTATTCATTCTAAATTTAGACCATTACCAAAACGATTTAAAGACTATATTGCTATGCCTAAACCTAATATGTATCAGTCTTTACATACTACAGTTTTTGGTATTGATGGATATTTATTTGAAATTCAGATTCGTACTTATGATATGGATGAGATAGCTGAAAATGGTATTGCTTCTCACTGGGCTTATAAGGAAAATAAAGGATCTAATAAAATAGCAAATTTACAATCTACGACTGAGCAAAAACTTCAATTTTTTAAATCAATTATTGATTTAAGTAAAGATAAGATGAGTAATGAAGAATTTGTTAATAGTGTAAAAGAAGAAGTATTAAACAACAATATTTATTGCTTTACTCCTAAGGGTGATGTTATTGAATTACCAGTTGGTGCTACTCCTGTTGACTTTGCTTATAAGATTCATACGAAAGTAGGGGATACTACTACTGGAGCTATTGTTAATAATTCCATTGTTCCTCTTAATTATGAATTAAAAAATAATGATATTGTTCGTATTATTACTAATAAAAGTGCAACACCTTCATTTGAGTGGATTAATTTTGTAAAAGCAACTACTACAAAAAATAAAATTAAAAATTTCTTTTCTAAAAATGAAAAGGATGTCTATATTGAACGTGGTAAAGATTCTTTAGAAAAAGAATTACGTAAAAAGAAATTATCTATTTCTGAATTTTTAAGTGATGAAAATTTAAAAGATATTTATGAAGAGTTTAAGTTAGATACTTTGGATGATTTATATTTATCTATTGGTAATGGTAAAATTTCTCCACTTTCTGTTATTAATTTTATCGTTAAAGATCAAGAAGTTGCAGCTCCTAAAGTAGTAAAAGTTACTTCTAAAAATATGGATGCTGATATTATTGTTAATGGTATTGATAAAGTTAAAGTTAATCTTGCTAATTGTTGTTGTCCTGTTTATGGCGATGATATTATTGGTTATATTACTAAGGGTAATGGTATTACTGTTCATAGAACAAATTGTCATAATTTGGAAATGTTAGAGAGTAGGACTTTAGAGGTTCATTGGAATACTAATGTAAATAAAAGATATTTGACTAATATTCTTATTTATTCTAATAGTCAAGATAATCATATGTTAGATTTAATGCAGACGATTTCTAATATGAATGTTAGTGTTGATGGTATTAATATGATGAGTAAAGTGGGTAGTATTCTTTATAGTGCTAGTATTTATGTTACTGGTTTAGATCAGTTGACGAAGTTGTTTTCTAATTTGGAAAAACAGCCTTATATTGATCATGTAGAAAGGTTGATGCGATGAGAGTTTTAATTCAAAGAAGTGGGGAAGCTTCTGTTCAAGTTTCTAATCATATTGTTGGTCAAATTGATCAAGGTCTAGTTGCGTTTGTAGGATTTACAGATGGAGATTCTATAGAACAGATTCAGTATTTAGCTAAAAAAATAGTTAATCTTCGTATTTTTCCAGATGAAGATGGCATTATGAATAAAAGTATCTTAGATTATGGTGGAAAAATTCTTTCTGTTTCTCAGTTTACATTATATGCTAATTGTAAAAAAGGCAATCGCCCTAGTTATGGTGATGCTATGAATAATCATGAAGCTATTCATTTTTATGAATTATTTAATGATGAGTTGCGTAAATATGTAACAGTAGAAACTGGTGAGTTTGGGGCAGATATGAAAGTTTCTATTACAAATCTTGGCCCTACAACTATCTGGTTAGAGAGGTAGGAAGAATTGTTTAAAAGAGAGCTTAATTATCCATTAATTAATATTACTATGTTTTTTCTATTATTTTTTCTTGGCGTGATGGCTTCTCAATACATTTTTTCCTTTGTAACAAAAATTTTGTCGGTTTTTTTACCAATTTTTATAGGATTTATCGTTGCGTATGCGATAAATCCTTTTGTTGTTTTTTTAGAAAATTATTTTTCTAGAACAGTTTCTATTTTCATAGTTTTATTTTTGTTAACTCTTTTTCTCTTTTTTTTAATTTTTACACTTTTTCCTATTTTATATCAACAAATTATAGGTTTTACTATTCAGCTATTTCATATTGTTAATGATATTAGTGAAAAAGTATCTATTTCTTCTAGTTCTATTCATTTGTTTTTTACACATTTTTCTAATCAATTGTTAAAAAGTTTAAGTACTACGATGACTTTTCAATTCTTTGGAGAATTTGTTTCTTTTGTTGGTGATTTGTTTTTGGGAGTTATTAGTTTTTTTTATTTTCTTTTTTATATGAAGAAAATACGAGGCGTTTTTAAACAGTTTTTTTCTTCTCGTTATCCTTATTTTTATCAATACTTATCTTCTCTAGATTATAAAATGAAAAGATATGTAAAAAGTCTTGGTATTTTAATGATTATTCAATTTATTGAGTATTCTTTTTTATTTTTTATTATTGGTCATCCTAACTGGTTAATTTTAGGTATTTGTACTGGATTTTTTTCTATTCTTCCATATATTGGTGGTGTTCTTGTAACTATTCTTGCAATAGCTACGGCTTTTACATTTTCTACTTCTTTATTTTATTTAACTTTAGTAGTTTGTTTTATCTTTCCTATGTTAGATGAGTATTTAATTTCTCCTAAAATTACGGGTAAATCTAATCATTTATCTTCTATTTTAATTGTTCTTTTACTTACTATAGGAGGATTATTGGGAGGCTTTTTAGGTATTATTTTAGCTGTTCCTATTTATATTGTTATTGAAACTACTATTTCTTATTTCTTGTTAGATATGAAAAAAAGTGTAAAAAATGTTAAAAATGTATTATAATAATTCTTATCTATTTTGAGAGGAGGAATAAGTATGTTACCATTTAATGAAGATTTTTCTACGATTTCTTCCCAATTAGATGAAATGTTTAGAAAATACTTTCAGTGTAATGATTTAGAACAACAGGGTAAGATACTTGCTTCTATTTGTTCCTTGGGTCCTCTTAGTTATGAATTTAATTTAGATTATTTACAAAGTCAAAAGTTCATAGATTCTATTATGAGTTGTAAAGACTATCTTACTAATCGGTGTCTATATCAAACTTATTCTGATTTTATTGAAAATAAAGACTATCATGGAAAAGTATTTTCTAACTGTTTTCAATATTTAAATCGTTATTTTGAAAATAATTGGAAACCTTCTCATTCATATTCTTTTTCTTCTATGGATATTGTTCATGATGAGGATTTACATTTACTATATGATTTTTTTAATACTAAAGCTCCTTATTTAAGAAAAACCTATGATGATTTGGTAGCTTGTCATAATCTTTATTCTTCTTATCATCTTTTAAATGATCAGTGTTTGATTTATTTTAATCTTTATACTAAGTCTCCATTAATTTTTCTTACTGAACAGCCAAAAAATTTAGCTGGTCTTAATGATTTAGTTCATGAATTGGGTCATGCTTTTGATTTTGAGATGAACTTTAAAGATAGTTCTTTTGAGGAATTATTTCATCACTTATTTTTTAATGTTTTAGGAGAAACTATGTCAATTTATCACTCACAACAATTCTTAGAGTTTTTGTTAGAAGATAATAAATATAAGGATGATGCCATTTTCCTTTTAAAAAATTTCTTTCATGATAATATAAAGTTACTTTGGGAAAGTTATGTTTTAACTTTACCATCAAAAAAATCTATGCTTAAAAATATTACTCATATTCAGTCACTAAATGTTTTAGAAACAGAACTAGTTTTTCAAAAGAAATTAACAAAAAATTCAATTTCTTTTTATGACCGTTTTGTAAATTTAAATATGCAGCCAGTTTATACTTATGGATTTTTATTTGCTAATTACTTGTTAGAGCATCCAGAAGATTTTCCTAAATTCCGTACTTTGGAACATCAAGACTTTACTGTTTCTACTTTAGAGTCTATGGGAATAACAAACGATAAACTAGTTAAGTCTTTAGTAAAAAGGACGAATACTATTTTTAATAAATATATTTAGGGGGAGATATTATGTTGCCATTGAGTGGGGATTTTTCTCAGTTAGTGAACCATGTAAATAGTTTATTAACTTTATATGATGATTCTATGAGTAAAGAAGATAAGTTAAAAATAATTACTTCTTGTTATGCTTTAGAAATTTTTTTAACTGAAAAAGAGGCTGGTCAATTAAAAAATAAAGAATTATTTGATTGGATGATACGTGTTGGTAATATTTTATATGATTCTTTATGTTATTATAATTGTTATCACTTTATTAAAAATAAAAAAACACATGAATTTCTTCTTCAAGACGCTTATTCTTGTCTTGATGAATCATTTGATAAAGTATGTAAACTCCCAACTTTTTCTCGCTTACTTAAGCTACCATGCGAAAAAGATGATTCTGATATTTCTATTTTATTTCAATTTTTTCATGATAAGGCACCGGAGTTAGAAAAAATTTATAAGGATGTATTAGCTCAACATAAATTGTTTCGTTTTCCTTTTTTTAATGATAATCTGCAATTTTTTGAGGGAGTTCATTATATGGATTATTGGAATCAGTCTAGTTATGTTTTTTTAAAGCCTAATTTTAATCAATTATATCAATTTACTTCTCTTGTACATGAATTGGGACATGCCTATAATTCTAAGAAAACTTATCAAAATATGCCTTTTTATCAACAATGGAGAAGTTGTTGTGGAGGATTATTCTCAGAAGTTTTTTCTATTTATTATGAGCAAATGTTTTTAGAATATTGCGCTAGTAATGCTGAAAATAAAGATGTTGCATTATTAAATTTAATTAGTTATTATGATTCTTATATTAATTTTTTAGATGATACCATTCGATTATCCCAGGTTAGAGATCAAGCTTTATTATATAGTGTAAAAGATGATTATGTAGAAGAAGAATTTTTATTAAATGATTTTGCTTGTAGTCCAATTTATGGTTATGGATTTTTATTTGCTAACTACTTGTTGGAGCATCCAGAAGAGTTTCCTAAGTTTTTGAAATTTGAACATAAAGACTTTAATTATGATACTTTAGTTAAAAATGGTTTTACTAAGGATAATCTAACTAAGTCGTTAGTTAAAAGATTTGAAAAAAATTTTGATAAGTATTAAAAAAAGATTGTACATTTTTCATTGATAGAGTATAATAAGTATGACTTCTTTGGAAAGAGTATATTTTAGGAAATATTTAGAGAGAGTAGTTTTGGTGAAAATACTTTATGGAATAAAATAGAAGACATCCAATTATATGGGAAGCGGTTTACCTCGTTATTGGTTATAAAGAGTATAAAATAAGGTGGCACCACGAATTATTTCGTCCTTTGTAGGTAGCCATCTTTTTATTTTTAGGAGGAGATATTATGATACAAAGACCAAAGGGTTGTAATGATATTTATGGAAGGGAAGCTAAGATTTGGAAGTATGTAGAAAGTATTATTGATGCTACTATGGAAAAATATAATTATACTTATATTCGTACACCAATTTTTGAATCTACGGAATTGTTTCATCGTGGTATAGGTGAAAGTACTGATATTGTTACAAAAGAAACTTATGATTTTGTTGATCGTGGTGGAAGAAATATGACACTTCGTCCTGAAGGAACTGCTGGAGTTTGTCGTAGTTATGTAGAAAATAAAATGTATGGAGATCCTAATCAACCAGTAAAAGTATATTATAATGGAACAATGTATCGTTATGAAAGACCACAGAGTGGTCGTGACCGTGAATTAACACAGTTTGGTATGGAAGTTTTAGGTAGTGATGATTCCCTTACAGACGCAGAAGTGATTTCTCTTGCTGTTAATATTTATAAGATGTTAGGTTTAAAAGAAATTAAAGTTAATATTAATTCTTTAGGTGATAAAGAGTCTCGTGATCATTATAGAGAAGCTTTAGTTCAATATTTTAAACCTCATATTCAAGATCTTTGTGAAGATTGTCAAGCTAGGTTAGAGAAAAATCCACTTCGTATTTTAGATTGTAAAGTAGATAAAGATAATCCTTTATTGAAGAATGCGCCTAAAATTATTGATTATTTAAACGACGAGAGTAAAGAGAGATTTGATAAAGTAAAGGAATATCTTGATTTATTACAAGTTAAATATGAAGTAGATCCAAATGTTGTCCGTGGACTTGATTATTATAATCATACTGTATTTGAGATTGAAGCAAAAGTTGCTGGATTTGGTGCTAATAATGTTCTTGGTGGAGGAGGCCGTTATAATCACTTATGTAGTGAAATCGGTGGACCTGAAACACCTTGTATTGGATTTGCTTCTGGCATAGGAAGACTTGTTAGAGCTTTAGAATTAGAAGAAATTAAATTACCAATTGTTGATAGTATTGATTTATTCTTAATGTATGTTAATGAAGATGAGAAAAAGTATGCTGCTTATTTATCTCAAGAATTACGTATGGCTGGTTTTATTGTTGATACTGAATATACTGGACGTAGTTTAAAAGCACAATTTAAACAAGCAGATCGTTTAAATGCTAAATTTATTGCTGTTTTAAATAGTGAAGATTTAAATAATAATGAGATTAAAATTAAAAATAATAAAACAAAACAAGAAGAAATTATTAGTTTAGATGTTTTGATTTATTACTTAGATGAACAGTTGAATACTGGTGTTGAAGAAGAGTATGACAATTTCTTCTTTGAAAAAGATGAATGTCATTGTGAAGATGATCATCATGATTGCGATTGTGGAAATGATTGTCATTGTCATCATGATAAATAGAAAGTAGGATGGTTATGAAAGAAATAAAAAATAATAGTTTACGTGCTAGTGATGTTTCTCGTACTGTTACTTTATATGGTTGGGTACAAAAGAAACGTGATTTGGGTGGCGTTTGTTTTATTGATTTAAGAGACCGTAGTGGAATTGTGCAACTTGTTGCTCGTGGTGGCGAGGTTTATGAGGTTGCTAGTGGTTTAAAAAGTGAATCTGTTTTAAAAGCAGAAGGTACTGTTGTTATGAGGGAAAGTAAAAATCCTAATCTTGATACGGGTGATATTGAAGTTGAATTATCTTCTTTAGAAGTTTTAAATTCTTCTCGTGATTTACCTTTTGAAATTACGGATGATACTACTGCTTTGGAAGATACACGTTTAAAATATCGTTATTTAGATATTCGTCGTAATGAAATTAAAAATAATTTAATTACTCGTCATAAGATTATGATGGCTGCTCGTAACTTTTTAGATCAAGAAGATTTTATTGAAATTGAAACTCCTATTTTGTGTAAGTCAACACCTGAAGGAGCAAGGGATTATTTAGTACCTAGTCGTGTTAATAAAGGAAAATTTTATGCTTTACCTCAATCTCCTCAACTTTTTAAACAACTTTTAATGGTTGGAGGAATGGAAAGATATTTTCAAATTGCTAAATGTTTTCGTGATGAAGATTTAAGAAGTGATCGTCAACCTGAATTTACACAAATTGATATGGAAATGAGTTTTGTTGATGAAGAAGATATTATGGGACTTACAGAAAAACTTATTGCCCATATCTTTAAAGAAGTAAAGGGATTAGATATTTCATTACCACTTTGTCGTATGAAATATGATGATGCTATTCGTTATTATGGTTCTGATAAACCTGATTTACGTTTTGGTATGAAAATTATGGATGTTAAAGATATTTTTAAACATAGTGAATTTCAGGTTTTTCAAAATGCTTTAGGTGATGATTATA
Source organism: uncultured Bacilli bacterium (assembly GCA_944359095.1). Classification (GTDB taxonomy): domain Bacteria; phylum Bacillota_I; class Bacilli_A; order RF39; family UBA660; genus Faecimonas. The sequence goes on from CALVSS010000021.1 coordinate 13,487, forward strand.
GAATTTTATGTATTAAAGCAGATGGTAAAAGTGAAGAGTTCTCTAGAAAGAAAATTGATTTATTAACTGATTTTATTAAAACTTATAAAGTAAAAGGATTACCATATGTAAAATATGAAAATAAAGAATTTACATCAGGAATTAGTAAATTTTTAAGTGATGATGAAAAGAAGAAATTAATTGAAGAATTGCAATTACAAGATCATGATATTTTATTCTTTGCTTGTGATCATAAAAATGTAGTTTATACAGCTTTAGGTGCTTTACGTTTGAAGTTGGGTAAAGATTTAGGATTGATTGATGAAAATAAATATGAATTGTTGTGGGTAACAGAATTTCTGTCTTTTGAATGGAGTGAAGAGGAAGGTCGTTATTTAGCTTGTCATCATCCTTTTACAGCTCCACTTGAGCGTGATGTTGATAAATTACTTACTGATAAGGCTCATTGCTATTCTAGAGCTTATGATATTGTTATTAATGGTTATGAAGCAGGTGGTGGATCTATTCGTATTCATGATGAAAAAGTTCAAGAAAAAATGTTTCAAGCTTTGGAATTATCGGAAGAAGATATTCATGAGAAATTTGGTTTCTTTGTAGAAGCTTTAAAATATGGTACACCTCCTCATGGTGGTCTTGCTTTAGGACTTGATCGTTTGACTATGTTACTTACTGGTACTGATAATATTCGTGATGTTATTGCTTTTCCTAAGACAACTAGTGCTAGCGATTTAATGAGTGAATGTCCTAATATTGTTTCTAAAAAGCAATTAGAAGAATTATCAATTACTGTTACTGAATAGGGATTATTTTGGATAATTCCTTTTTCGTATCTTGTTTTTCGATAGTAGATTTGTTATACTATTTTTATAAAGGATATGATGATTAGTGAAAGAGGAAAAAGAAAAGAAGACAAAAAAAATATCTAAAAAAAAGACGAAAAAATTGAAAATATCGGATATTAAACATGGTGAGGGTGCTCATGTAGGACATTTACTTAATCGTATTAAAGCAAGAGAAGTGGAACTTACTTTTTTGTCTGTTACTATTTGTTTAATTATTATTTTAACTAGTCTATATTTTACTTTTTCTGCGGTTAGAAAGCCAAAAGATTATAATACT
>CALVSS010000022.1 GCA_944359095.1 uncultured Bacilli bacterium
ATTAGCATTGGTAACATCGGTAAAATTCGTATATTTAGTATTTCGTCCAATATTTTCATATAATTCTTGGTTTTTTGTGGATCTACTTGAAGTTTCTTGTTGTCTTTCTTGGTATCGTTCCATTCTACTTCTCATACCGCTCACGTTCCTATATTTTAGTTTATCACACCTTAGATAAAAACAAAAGTAATAATTATCTCTTTACGTCAATTAGATTTTTTTGTATAATGAAAAGGAAGGAGAGATAAAATGAAAGTTAAAGTTAATAGAGATAGTTGTATCGGTTGTGGTGCTTGTGCTGCTATTTGTGATCAAGTTTTTGAAATAGATGATGAAGGACTTTCTACTGTAAAAAATGCTGAAGTAGAAGAAAGTCATAAACAAGAAGTACAGGATGCTGCAGATAGTTGCCCTACTGGAGCAATTGAAGTAGAAGAATAAGAAAAAGCGATGATTGGTCATTGCTTTTTTTATTTTGATTTTTTATACTAATAATAGAGGTGTATTTATGAAATGTCCAAAATGTGGTATGAACATGTCTAAAGATAGTCAACATATTTTTTGTACTCACTGTGGCTATTTAGATGATGGAAAACAAATTCATGGCTATGAAGAAAAGAAAGCTAGTGACTTAGAAATTTATTTAGGAAAAAATTTTGATAAAATATATAGAAATGAAAACTGGCTTTGGTCTTTTATATTAGGGCCTTTATATTTATGCTTTCATGGTGTTGTTTTTCTTGGATTTTTATTTATTCCAGTAGAATTTGTTTTTTGGCAAATTGTGTCTAACTCTTTTTCTAAATTTCATTCTGTATTATTTCCACTTTCTATTTTTATCTCTAGAACTTTTTTCGCAACAGTTAATAATATGATTTGTCTTTATTTTTATCAAAGAGATATTCAAAGAATAAAAAAAAGATATCCTAATAATTATTTAGATAAACTTAGAGAGATCAATGGACATACTATTAATTCTTGGGGTGTTTTCCTTGTTTTATTCTTTTTCCTTATGCTTAGTATGTACTGGATTATTTGTTATTTCTTTTTATAAAAAAGGAACTTTCAATTAAAATGTTCCCTTTTTTAATCTTGATACATAATTTCTAATAGAGAAAGATCTTCTCCTAGTTTATTAATGTAATCTTCTCCTAATACATTTTTTAGTTTCTCAAATTTAGTTATAAATTCTTCTTTTGGTAATAAAAATAAATCTAAGCTTTCTAATAATAAATCTTTAGCATAATATATTCCATTATCAACTAAATATTTATAAATTTTAGCAACATTATTAATATCTAATTCTTTTATTATCTCTTCATCAAAATTTTCTTTTAAAACCTGGATATCTAATTCATCTAGATTCATTATTTCCTTTTCACCTTTACATTTTTTTCTTCTAATATTGGAGGCATCTCCTTTATTTCTTTTATATTATGATTATATATAATGCTGGGACTTATTTCTGTTATATCTAATTCACAATTTTGTAATATACGTTTTAATTTTAATTTTTCTATCATATTCTTCTTATTTCTCCTTTATATTTATTTTTTTAAATATACTTTTCCTTTCTCTTCTAATGGATACATCTTCATTAATTCTTTTAAATCTATATTATATTTCTTTTTTAATATTATTGGAGCTTTTCCAAACATTTTATTTAGTTTATTATCAACTACTAATGGTATATTATTTTCATTCATATAACGAATTAATGCATAATTTTGACTTGGTGAAAATAATAAATAAGATGTTGTTAAATATTCTTCTATTCCATAGTCTTCAGCCATTTTGATTAGTACAGGTATCTTCTTTAATTGAGATTTTGCTTTTGCTGCTAAAGAAGATGTTAATAGTTGTTTATATTTGTCATCTTGCCAATACGGTAAGTTTAATAATTCTTTAATATATTTTAATTTTGTTTTTGCTAATACATCTGATGTGAATAATTCTTTATGTTTTTGATATTCCTCACTACTTAACATTTCTCTAATATCCGTAATTTTTGCTCTAGAAAATACATCTAAAGTAAAGATTTCCTTATGTTCTTGATATTCTTTACTATTTAGTAATTCTTCCATGTGCCTTATACTATTTGGACCAAGTGCAATTTTAATAATATCTTTATTATCTTTTATGGGAATATTTAAATCTTCTATTCCTATAATTCTTTTTTTCGTTACATTTAAAATTGCTGGTTTTTCTTCAATTATTTTTTTACCATAATGTTTACTTATGTAATCATATCTATTTATTAATGATTTAGGATTATTACTTAAGACAAGTAAACAAGTTTCTATACTTGTAAATTTAATTTTTTCTCTTTCTATAAACTTAATATTTTTTTTAATATTTTCCTTACTTTGAAAAATAATAGCTGAGCAATTTGTAAGATTAGTTGGAAAAAGTTTTAATTCATTAATTAAAAAATCTAATGTTGTATCTAATTTTTCATAATTAATATTCTTACCTTTTCTTAAAAGTATATGTTCATCAATATTATATTTTTGCGATAAACTTTCTATCATTTGATAACCCCCTCTTATTTCTTTCTTACTTTTGTTCTAGAGCATAAACTTTTGCTACTTCTTTTGGTGTTAATTTACGATATTCTCCTGACTGTAAATCTTTTAAAGTAAAGAAAGCTACTTTTTCTCTTTTTAATTTTTCTACTAAGAATCCTACACTTTCAAACATTTTCTTTACTTGATGATTTTTTCCTTCATGAATTCCAATTTGAACCATACATGTATTGGCTTTTTCATTTACTTTTTTTAATTTTACTCTTGTAGCAGCAACAATTACTCCGTCTTCTAATTCGACTCCTTCTTTTAGCTTTTTCATTTGTTCACCTTTAATAATTCCATTTAATTTTGCCATGTATACTTTTTCTACTTGATCATTTGGATGCATTAAGATATTAGCAAATTCTCCATCGTTAGTTAATAAAATTAGACCTGTTGTATCATAATCTAATCTTCCAACTGGATAAATTCTTGCTTTGGTTGGAATTAAATCTACTACTGTTTTTCTGCCATGTTCATCACTTGTTGTTGTTACTACTCCTCTTGGTTTATTTAATATGTAATATTCTTTTTGTTCTTTTTCTATTAGCTCGTTATTTACTTCTATTTTATCTTTATTTGATACTTTAGTACCTAGTTCAGTTACTACTTTTCCGTTTACTTTTACTTTACCTGAAGTAATTAGTTCTTCTGCTTTTCTTCTTGATGTTATACCACTTTCTGCAATTCTTTTTTGTAATCTTTCCATTTTATCACCTATTTCTTTCTTTTTACTAGAGTATCTATTAAATATTTCCCGTTTTTATAAGCATAATTTTTTTGCATTTTATAAAGCTCATCTATTCCATCTTCATTAAACACATTATCGGGAAAATGACCATATAAAATTTCATCGATAATATCATCATATTCTTTATCTTTATAAACTAGTTGTTGTAATAATAAAAGATTATAAAAATAAATATCTGCATTTCTATCTACATATTCATTATCATGAACTAGTTCTCCTAATAAATAATTATAATAATCAATCTTACAATCATTTACTTGCATATTATCTAAGTCACATAAGACAGCTTCCCCTTTTTTATTCATTAAAACATTTCCTAATTTGATATCTCCATGAACAATTCCTTGTTCGTGAAAGTAGGTTAGTCTTTTCTTCAAATCCTTTAATAATTCAATTGTTATTTCATTTGGTAGGAATACATTAGGAGAGGTCATGTCATAGCCTACTAAAAATCCTTTATAACTGATTGATGCCGTTGGCACAATGTCATTATCTAAGTCTTTTTGATATAAATATGCTAATTTTTTCTTTTTATTTTCCATATCGTTATTAAATTCTCTTAGTTTTTTAGGGCTTGCACCTAGTGGATAGTAAAATATTTTTCTTGCTTCTCCTTGTTGTGATCCTGGAAAAATCATTCCTTCTGCACCATACAAATCGCTTTGACTGTTCCAATACTTGACTAATTCATCTTTTGAAATTTCTATATCTGGTAAGGTCCTCATAATAATCACCGGGGCTTATTATATCATATTTTCTTTATTTACGCTAGTCATATTTATTATATCATCATTTTTTACACCATTTTAGTCTTTTTACATACATTATCATAAAGGAGTGTTAATATGATGTATTCTAATAATTATGGTGTACCTGCTAGTTACGAAACTCATGTATATGAAGGTGTTCCGTACTCTACTGGTGTTGTTAAAGAAGGAATGAATGCTGATGGGGAAAGATTTTTCCTTGCTCCATTCTTAGTTGGTGGTCTTGCTGGAACTGCTTTAGGTTATGGTATTGCGAATAATAATCGTCCACCTTATCCAATTTATCCTCCTATGATGATTCCTACTCCATATCCAATGTATACTACTAATTATTATTACTAAAGCTTAGGCTTTAGTTTTGTTTTATAGGAAGTAAAATAGTTACTTTCGTACCTTTTCCAACAGTTGATTGATAACGAATAGTTCCTTGATGTTGTTCTACTATTTCTTTTGATAAAGCAACACCAATTCCTGTACCATGTTCTTTGGTAGTATAAAATATTTTATAAATTTTATCTAAATTTTCTTTCGATATTCCTATTCCTGTATCTTCTATTTTTATTTGTATTTCATCTTTTATCTTCTTAATAGTTGTAGTTATTTTTAATGGTCTATCTTCTGCTTTTGCTTCAATAGAATTCTTTATTAAATTTATTAGTACTTGTTTCATTCTATTATAATCTATCTTAATATATAATTCCTCTTCTTTCATATAAAAAGTAGCAGTTACTTCTTTTTCTTTTAATAATGGATCTAGAGTATCTTTAATATCTTCTAATAACATGCTTAAATCTACTTCTTCTTTTTCTATTTTTAGTTTTCCATAATCTGAAAAATCATTAATAATTAATAAGGTTCTTTCTATTTCATCTTTAATAATTGGTAAGTATTTTTGTAATTTTTGTTTATTTTTTATATCTAACATTTCTAAATATCCTTTACATACAGCAATAGGATTTTTTATTTCATGAGTTAATTTAAATAAAGCTAATTTCAATTCTTTTTCTTTTTCTAATTCTTGTAATGCTTTATTCTTTTCAATTATTTTTGTTCCTTCTTTTAATAGCCATAGTACACTACTCATAGTAATTAAAAATAAAAGGATAATAAAAATAATGGGAATGAGTGATGAAAGTGATAATTTTATATTATTCATACATATGATACAGGCTACTAAAAAAGATTTAATACTTATAAAACCATTTAATAATATTTGATTGTTTTTATCTTTTTTCAACATATAAAAATAAACTATTAGATATATACTATATTCAATTATTCCATAAATCATGGGTAGTCCTAGAATTAAATGATAATAACAGACTGTTATGATGGCTAAAATAATTACTAGAAGATTTCTTTTTTTCATAAATGCAATAATTAATGGAAAGTTTATAAATATTAAACTAGCAATGGATGCTTTTTCTTCGGTATACCTAATTAATAAAAACATGGAAGAAAATATGGCTATATCTAGTAACAGTTTTTCTTCTTTTATATTATTTCTATAACTAATATCGATGGCATAAAATAAAAAAGGAACCAATAAAAATATTAAGTTTATAATAATTGATTCAAAAATCGACATATTTATCACCTTTTTTATTGTATCTTCTTTCTTTGTCGAATATTGTCGTTTTTTGTTGGTTATTTCAATATAATGTCTACTATTTGTTTACATACTATTTTTTTACTTTGTTTCATAATGATGTTGTGGTGATTGCGATGTACGAAGTGAATATTTATGAGCAAGTAGCGAAAAACATAAAAAAGTACAGAAAAGAAGCTGGATTGACGCAAGCTGAATTGGCAGAAGCCATTGGCGTTAGTCATGAATTTATACGCCGCATTGAATCTAAAAAAGGAAAAAAGACTTTTTCCTTTCAAACACTTTGGAATATTTCTAAAGTATTACATGTTGGGATTGATAAATTAGCTGAAATTGATCCAGAAGAATTCAAAAAATAAGAAAAGCACTTTCTAATATTGAAGGTGCTTTTCTTTTATTATTTTTTTAAATAAACTTTCTTCTCCCCTGAAATTGTTCTATAGTTGTCAATATATAAAGAAACTGGTTCTTTTATTTTTTCCCAAGTAATTTTTCCATGTTCTTGACTAAGGCAGTAATTTTCTCTTTCATTTTCACTTTTTGGAATTCTAAATAATAGTTTTACTTCTTTTTTAGAAAAATCGTATAAAACTAATCGTTTAAATCCTAAATCTTTGGCATCCTTATATGTAATTCTAAAAACAGATAATAAAAATAAATCATTTACTTCTTTTAAACCCATATCTTTGAAATTTGATGTGTCTTTAAAATAATGAAATAGTTCATTGGCTTTTTTGGGGTTACATTCTTTTGAATTTAATAACTCGTCCCTTACAAGTTGGAGATATTGGGAATATAGATTTTGATTTTGATAATTTATTTTATGGAGAGCATATTCCTCAAGAAGAGTTTTATCTTCATCCATACTTTCTATTTGGATTCCTTTCATTGGTAAGCCTTTTTTTACGCTAAATAAATCATTGGCATCTTTGATAGGATCTATTTTTATGATGGTACCGTCTTTTAAATAAGTATTGGCATAACAGTGGGAATATTCTCCATTTGTTAAAGTAATATCATAATTTTCATCACCTGATAATAGGATATCTGTTAATTCTGCATAAACTTTACTAAAACTACTGCAGACAACTTTTGGTTCTTTTATATTGGAAATATCAAGTTCTTCATCAAATATTGTATCTTTTAATTGTTGATCATCAATTGCCCAATACCAGCGACAATCATATTGGAATATTTCACATAATCTTTTATATATATAATATATTTTGCTTATGGTAATCATATTACTATGGGTGATAGAATCTTCTTGATTTAACTTTTCTAATTCATTATATAATGTTGTGATTAGATTCATCTCTATTCCCCCTTAAATTGCACATATTATACCATATTTTTCTCTTTTTAGCAAGAAAAAAGAAATAGCATACACTATTTCAAATCATCAATATATTTTTTTAATTGTTTAGATTCTGGACCTAAAATTATTTTTAATTGATTATCAATTTCTACTATTCCTTTAGCACCCAACTTCTGAATTCCTTCTTTATTGGCTTTAGAAACATCTTTTAATGTTACCTTAAAACGAGATAAGTTTGCTTCTGTTTCAATTATGTTATCTTTTCCACCTAATAATTCTACCAATTTGTTAAAATCTAAATTAGCATCTTTTTTGGTTGCTTTTAAAATTGCAAATAAAATTATTATTAAGATAATTACTATTATTATATATTGTATATACATATTATTTCACCATATTCATTATACTATAGATTTGATAAAAAAGGAACACTTATGTTTTTTTACATAAATGTTTTCCTTTTTACTCTGTTTCTAAAGATTCTAATTGAAACGTTGGCTCCGTTGGGGATTGTTGCTCTTTTTGTGATGTTAAAGTTATTACTCTATCAAGAAATTGATTTGCTTCGTCATTTTTGTATCCATAAAAATAAATTTGTTTAATTTGTTCATGATTAAATACGCATGTTATGTCTGATCGAAGTACTCCTTCAGGAAAGACACATCCGCAATAATCATAAATCTTATCAGGATTATCTGGAGTTTTCATACAGTATCCTATAATCATTACTTTTTTAGTACCACCATTTAAAAGTACTACACTACCTAAAGCTAAAATATCTTTTTTCATTGTCTAACCTTTTTTCCTCATTCAAGTTCTTCTTGTTTTCCTGGTATTTCAAGATCATCATCTTCTATTTTCAAATCTGCAGGAGCTGCGTCTAAAACTAAATCATTTTGACTACCCGCTTTATATTTTTCCATTGGTTCTGCCTGTTCTTGATTTGTTACGTAGTCATCATTGTAAGAAAAATCATTATCTGTTTCTGATTCTTCTTCGTAATTATTTTGTTTTTGTTTTTTGTCATGGATATATTTAGCACCGGCAACAGCTGCTGCTCCAGCGATACCAACACCAAGAATGGTTGGAACAACGCTTCCTCCATCGTTTGAAGTTGATGCAGAAGTTGATGTTGTTGCTTTATCAATACTAATTACATCTAAAGTTTCTCCTGACTTATCAATAATACCGGCATCACTTTCTGGGGCAGATGGTGTTGTAGTAGCTGCATTTTCATTTAGTCCTCCAGAATTTGTTATAGGTGTTGTCGCATGACCACTATTATAATTTCCTCCAGTACTGTTTGAACTATATGAGTTATTATTTCCTGTAGCATTATTATTAGGTGTTGTTTCAACACTCGAATTATTTCCAATATTTGTTTGATTATTATTGGATGGTTTACTAACAACACTATTCCCCGTCTCTCCTACAGTTGGTGTATTATTTTTATTTGGTGTTTCTGTAACCGGACTTTCTTCTTCCACAATTACTGGATCTTTATTTACAGCAGGAGGTTTTTTTCCTACTTGTTCAGTGGTATTTTGAATACTATTTTCTACCTGTTCTGGAGCATTCTGAGTTTGACTATTTTCTACTTGCTCAGTAACATTTTGAACTGGTGTTGATTGTACTATTGTTGGCGCTTTACTTACTGTTGCTGTTCTGTATTGAATCTTTGGAGAAGAATTACTACCAGAATATGAATATGTTGTAGTGTCAGTTGGTTCTTCTGGAGTAGTTGGTTCTTCAATGGGTGGCACTACTTTATATTTTTCTTTTAACTCTGTAATTGTTGATAAGGCTAGTGCCTGGCTTTCTGCACCAGTTGCCTTTATTTCATCTTCTGCCATTGTTAAATAAGCTAAATCCCAAGCTTCAGATTCTGAATATCCTTGGTTCATAAATCCTAAGACTAATGCAACTTTCCATTCATCTCTATTTTTATATTCTGATGAACAATAATCACTAATATTACCACTTGTAATAAAGCCTTTTATTTCTGCAGCGTTTGTATGGAATTCTAAACTATCTATATTCGTTGAAGAATACATTTCACTTAAACTTTTATCACCTGTTAATCCTAATAGTTTATCTATTTCAGAAAAACTATTGGAAATATCAGAGTGTGTCATTTCTTTATCTTGCCAAACAGTTGCTATTTTAGACGAATTATCTATGATATCTCTATATTCATTATTGGTATTTGTTAAGCCTCTATATAATTGTAAATTCTTTTGCTTTGATAAAACATCACTTAAAAAATTATCATGAAGATTATTAAGCTTAGGTAATTCAATTTCTATAAGAGCATATAAATTGGTACTTTCTGAATCTACATTTTCATAAGCGGGATAACTTTCTATAGGAGAAACTTCTGCCAGAATATTAGCAGACTGTTTAATTCTCTCATAATCGACATTTACTACTGTTTTATTTGCCATAATTATGCTCCCCTTCCGCTTTACTTAATTCGTCCGTTACTCCTTGCTTTTTCACCTTTAACTGCTTATATTCATCTTCATATTCTCTAGCATACTGCCTATACTGACTTGCGGTTGGTCCATAAGCATATGGATTAGATCCTGTTTCTATTTTTCTAGCATTATTTAGTGCTATATTTTTCAGTCTATTTAGTTGCTCCATTCTTTCTTTTATTTTTGTATTTAAGGTAGTTAATTCTTTTCTACGTTGGTTCCAGCTACATTCATCTACTCTTCTTTGTAGATCACTTAATTCATTCTCTATCAATTCATAATTACTATTTATTCTGCTTGCCTTATCATAAAGTGGACTATAGTCATCAAACATTAAAGCTTGCTTAGATAGACCTCCCACAGTCATTTCTAATTCTAAGGACTCCATTCTTGGATCTATCTTTTTTTTAATATCATTTTTGACATTATCAACTTCTTCAGTTAATTTCTTAGCATCTAATAACTCTTCCACTTCTGTTTTATATGTTATTTCCATGTTCTCCTCCTCTACTCTAGTGCATTGCATATGCAACAAAATTTATTACATTTGCAATACACTAAAATTTAGTGTATCGTTTAATTTAAATATTTTCTGCTCTACCCCAGTTTTCGATAGCAGCCATTGTATTGTCAATCTCTTTATTAAACATTCTTCTATATTCAGGAAATTTAGTATCTGCAAATTCGTCCCATTTATTTTTGAATGCTTGTGAAGATGCACCATACCAAACTTGTTGGTTGTTTACATTTTCATTTACTAAATTTGTAAAATTATTAAATAGATTAGTTAATTCATCTAAATTTGTACTAATTTCTCCCTTAATTCTATTTAATTCACCATAATTTAGAGCCATCTTTCATTCCTCCTTATCCATTAATTGCATTCATTGTTTGATTTTCTGCGTCTGTATATCTATCAACTTGAGTTAATACTTGTTGTTCAAATTGAGTCATTGTATCATAACCTTCTTGCATACTAGTTTTGAACGTATTAAATTGAGTTAATAATTGTTGATATACTTTTTCTGCAGCTGGATCTTCTACCCAATGATTATGCATTTCATTAATTCTACTTTCTAATTGAGCTACTAAATCATTATATTTTTCTTTGTCTCTTTTAATTTCTTCTGATAGAGATTCCATTCTTTCTTTACTATAGTTAGTAGTATCTCCAAATCCCATATCTTTCACCTCCTAAATTATTAAGAATATTTCTACCCTTTATATTCTTATAATTTTATTATAGTGTTTTTTTCTATTATAGTCAAGACGGTTTACAAACTTTAACAGTTTACAAACTTTAACATTTTTTCCTTTTCTTTTACATAATATTTTATGGGTATATATAAACACCAATTGCTTTTTTTTGAATACCTTATATTAGATAAAGATTAAGAGGTGGTTACATGAAAGATAATAATTGTATTTTTAATTTACTTAAAGTAATTGATTTACTTCAGAGAAATTCTACTAATCATGAATCTTTTGCTACTGGTTGTGATAAACCATATTTAGGTCCTGCATGTACTACTATTTGTTTTAATACTCGTCCTATTTCTCTTTATAAAAAAGATGGCTCTTTATTTAGTGTTAATGATTATAGTGTTTTTAGAGTGGAACATGTAGAAAACAATTGTGTTACTTTACGAGCTCTTTCTGGTACTAATCCTAATTACACCGTTACTGAAGTTTTTGTTACAATTTCCCCTACTTGTTTTTGTGTTATACGCTGTTATCCTGATACTTCTATCACCTGTTTATAGAAAGGAGGAGATGATATGAGTTGTGGAGATACTAAAAAAGATTGCGGTTGCCTTGCAGATATTTTGAAAAAAATATTATTACTTCAAAGACAAGATTATGATAATGAAAATTATAGTGGTTGTGATAAGCCTTATTTAGGTCCAATATGTAATACTATTTGTTATAATACTCGTCCTATTATGCTTTATAATTGTTGTAATGGTACTCCTTGGACATTCTCTTATACTGCAAATAATCAAACTTCTACTTCTAATGTTTTCCGTATTGAAGCTATTGATGATTGTTGTTGTACCTGTCGTATATTATATTTAGATACTGTAGCAAATAAATACGTAGGTACTTCAGAATTCTTTACTATCAGCTTAGATTGTGTTGGTGCTTTACGTTGCCTTCCAGATACTTACATTGATTTATGCTAACAAAAAAAGTCCTGTTTGGACTTTTTTCTTTTTTAAAATCCTCGGGAACTTCCGCCTCCGCCAGAGAATCCTCCACCTCCGGAAAATCCTCCTCCAGAGAATCCTCCACCACCGGAGAATCCGCCAAAACCGCCTCCGCGATATCCACCTCTTCCAGACCCGGAATAAATGTTAGAACTACCACTAGCAAGTACAGCGGCAATTGCTTCTACTATAATTCCAGGATAAAGAGCTATTTGGCATAAATTCAAACAAAGCATAACAACAATGGCATTCACTCCGAATAGAATAACCCCTAAAAATATTTTCTCAAATATTGCTCCTTTTGTTTTCTTACCTATTCCTTTTAATACTGTTGCTCCCCATAGAATACCTACAAAAAGAAAGACTAAAATTAATGGTAAAACATAAGCATCATTTCCAACATTTCCACTTGGGGAATTCACTTGTATATCACTTACTTCTAAATTATAACTTTCTGCAATTTTTTTATAAAAAGCATTATAACCATTTATGATTCCTTCATCCCATTTATCTTCTTTTAAATAAGGAATAATATATTCATCCTGATAACGTCCTGTTAGACCATCGGGTAATACTCCTTCTAGGCCGTAACCAACTTCTACCCTAAACTGTCTTTCTTCTAATGTTAGAAGTAATAGAAGCCCGTTATTTTCTTCTTTGTCTCCGATACCAAATTTTCTAAATAACTCGGTTGCATATTCTTCTAGATTTTCTCCATATAAACTTGGAATTGTAACAACAACAATTTGAGCTTTTGTTGCTTTTTGTAGGGCAACTGATTTTTCTAATATATAATTTTTTGTCTTTTCTGACAAGATATTAGCATAATCATTGACATAAAACTCTTTGGTGGGATTTACAATTGCATTTACTTGTTTTGGAATTGCTAATAATAATATAAAGATACCTATAAAACTTATTTTAATTAATTTTTTCATCAATTTTTTAAAAAAAGAAGAATTATCTTCTTCTATTCATCAAAGCTCACATTTGGAACTTCTGTTTTTCCTTCTTCAGCTTCAAAATAATCTTTTTCATCAAATCCGCCGATAGAAGCAATTATATTGGTAGGTATCTTTTTTATTTTTGCATTATATTCTCTTACTACTTCGTTATAATCTCTTCTAGCAGTAGAAATTCTATTTTCTGTTCCAGCTAATTCATCTTGTAAATTAATAAAATTAGTACTTGCCTTTAAATCTGGATAATTTTCAACTACTATCATTAATTTATCTATTGCTGTTGTTAATTCATCGTTAGCTTCGGCTTGTTCTTCTACACCTTTTGCATTCATTAAATTTTCTCTAGCTTTTAATACATCATCCATTACTTTTTCTTCATGACTTGCATACCCTTTTACCGTATTTACTAAATTTGGTATTAAATCAGCTCTTCTTTCTAGTTGTACTTCAATATCTGCATATTTGTTATCAACATTTTCCGATAACGTTACTAGACTATTATAATTTCCAATAAAGAAAAATATAAACGCTAATAAAATAATTAGGATTACTCCAATAATCATATAACTCTTTTTCATATATATCCTCCACTCTATACTTTTATTTTATAGATAAAAATATGAAATGTAAATATAAAATGAAATTATTTTTTGTTATTTACGGTTAATCTGTATAATACTGGAAATTGGTATTACTTGATTATCAATTGTTAAAACATTTTCTTTTGTTTTGGCTACTAAACTTGTTATATAAGTTTTCTCTTTTGTTATAATTTCTACTGGGATATTATAAGAATAGCCTAATGTATTAAAAATTTCTTCAATTTGGTCTTTTACTGAGTCTTTACTATTAGATCTTATTTCTTCTTTCATATAATATACTTTTTTATTATTATCTCTTGGCTTACTATTTAAATTTTTATATAGTTCTGGTAATTTTCTCATTTTATCTCTCCTTGTGATATTTTATGTTTTTTAGATATAAAACTTGCACATTTTTGGTATAATAATAGCGAGGAGATTTTTATGACAGTTAAAAGTTTAAACAAGAAAATTTTAATTCCTATTTGTCTATTAGCATTGATTAGTATTCTTACTATTTATAGTGCTTTAACTTATACATCTAGTGAACTTGGTAATTTAGCATTAAAACAAGGTATATGGTATGTAATTGGTATCTTTCTTGTTGGGTTCTTAATCCATATGAAAAATGAATATTTATATCGTCATACTATATTTCTTTATATTTTAGGAAATATTTTATTATTGGGGCTATTACTTTTCGCAGAACCAGTAAATAATAGTAGATGTTGGTTTACGATTCCTGGAATTGGTAGTATTCAACCTAGTGAATTTATGAAAATATTTATTATGTTGATGCTTGCTACTATGATTCATAATTTTAGAAGTGATTATAAAAATCCTACTGTAAAACAAGAGTTTATTTTTATTTTGAAAACCTTAGTTATTGTTTTAATTCCATCGATACTTACTTTTTTACAACCAGATACTGGTGCTGTTATTATTTACTTTGTTATTTATTTCTGTATGATGTTTATTTCAGGAATTAGGATTCGCTGGTTTTTAATTGCTTTAGGGATTATGATTGGTTTATTAGCTTTTATTTTTGGAATTTTCTTTTTTCAACAAAAACTATTTATTTCTCTTTTTGGCACTAATTTATTTTATCGTTTTGAACGTATTTTTAATTGGCAAAGTGGTACTGGATTACAACTAGAGAATGCACTAGCAGCCATTGGTTCGGCGGGATTTTTTGGACATGGTTTTAATCAAACACCAATTTATTTTCCAGAGTCTTCTACTGATTTTATTTTTGCGGTTTACGCTTCTAACTTTGGATTTTTAGGAGTAGCACTTTTATTAGGAATTATTATTTATTTGGATACTCAAATTGTT
>CALVSS010000023.1 GCA_944359095.1 uncultured Bacilli bacterium
GGGGTATTGGAAAGTATATAACCTTTCACAATACCGATATAGAATAGGGGTTGTATTATGAATAAAAAGAAATATAATCATGCAACAATATTAATCTTTATTACTCTCATTTTATTTGCTTTATGTACCTTTATTGGTTGCTTATTTTTATATTTTCATGGTGATGATTCTTCATTTAAAAAGGCTACACTTCTTTTTTCTTCATCTACATCTTCAGAAATTACTGTAGATAGTTCTATGCCAATTACAGATACTCTTGGAAAACAGCTTACTTTTGAAGAGAATCAAACTAAATATGGTTATAGTGAGTTTAGTATTTCTGCTAATATGGAAGGAATGGATTCTATTCGATATGAAATTTATGCAGTTCCTGTTGGTGTTGCTTTAGAGTTACCTAAGGATTATGTTAAAGTTTATTTAACTGAAGGAAAAAAAGATTTACCAGTAGATGGTTATGCTGGAAGTGTTGTTCCTACGTATTATGATTTGAAAGTTGCTACTAGTGATCCGGCTGCTAAGAAAATTTATTCTGGAGTTTTGAAAAAAGATGAAGTTAAAAATTTTAAATTAAGAGTATGGTTATCAGATATTTATCCTATTACTACAGAATATCGAAATTTTACTTTTCATTTATATGTTAAAGTTATTGATTAGGAGGAAGTATGGAAGAAAAGTCTAAAACAAGTAAGGTCATATTTATGGTTCTTATTATTAGTGTTATAGCTATTATAGTTATTGTTTGTTCTTTTATGTTATTTTTTAGAGGACAAAAAAATAATGTAAAAGAAGTTGTTAAAACTGGGGTTGTTACTATGAATTATAAAACTCCATCTAATAAATTCACGTTAACTAATTTGACTCCAATGTCAAATGATCTTGGTAAAGAATTAAGAGATTCTGGAACTTATTTTGATTTTTCTATTTCATCTGAAGTTAAGGATGAAGTTCAGTATGAAATTGCTTTAGTAAAAGATTCTTCTTCTACTATTCCAGATGAAGATATTGTAGCTTACTTAGAAAAACAGACTAGTGGTAGTTATGCTAAAGTAAATGATCCTCGTATTTTTACTCCAAGTATGAGAAAATCGGTTTTAGGGAGTCCTGCACAATCTATGATTTTATATAAGAATAGTTTGCCAGGATCTGCCGTTGAAAATTATCGATTAAGATTATGGGTGAAAGAAGGGGCTGTTATTACAGATCCTACTGCTACTTATACAGTAGAAGTAAAAGTATATGGTAAAGTCAATTAGACTTCTTTTGAAGTCTTTTTCTTTTCTAAATTATTAATTAGTGATATGATTAATATAGTAGGAGGAAGTTCTTATATGATGAAGTCTGAATCTAAACAAATTTTATTATCAATTATTGGTATTTCTATACTTATTATTGCTTTTGTTGGTATTTCTTATGCTGCTTTTACTAGTTCGTTAGCAGATTCTAATCAGCAAGGTATTTCTACTGGTACTATTTCTTTAGTTTTAAAAAATGAAAGTAGCAATGTGTCTATAAAAAATATGATGCCTATGTCTATAGAAGATGGGAAAAAGTTAACTGGTGATGGTAATGTCTATGATTTTACTGTTGAGTCTAATTTGTCTCATAATACAACACTTAATTATGAGATTTCTATTGAAAAAGTTGTAAGTGATCAACCTAGTTTAAATGATGGTGATGTTCGGTTTTATTTACAACGTATGAGTAATGGAGAGTTTATTGATACTAGTATTACTAGTAATCCTCAACCTTTTATTGCTTTAAAACAGGATAGTTTTTTAGGTAGTAAAAAAGGTACTATGGTTATTTATTCTGGTACTCTTTCTAATTTAACTGATAAAGATAAATTAGAGAAAGAAGAGTTTCGCTTACGAATGTGGGTTGATCAGGAAACTATTATTGATTCTGTTAGTAAACAATTTAATATTAAATTAAATGTAACAGCAAAAGCTATTTAGAAGATGTCAACTCTTCTTTTTTTTTGTAGGAAATCTAGTTTTTTTTTAATTGCCGTGGTATTATGATTATGAATGCTAGGAGGGACTACTATGAAACAATATTTTGATACTAATCATGATGATGTTGTTTCTGCAAAAGAAGTTATACAGTTCTTTTTGCGATTTATTACTAAAGTAGTCTTGTATGTTATTTTCTTTTTATTGGTTATTTTCTTTTTACTTTTTATTCTGTTCTTTGTGGATATGATCTATAATATTCAATCCGGTGAAGATAAGCCTCCATTATTTGATGCTTATATTATTGTTAGTCCTAGTATGGTACCTACTATTAATGTTGAGGACGCTATTGTTATTCGGAGAATGGATTCTAAAGATTTAAAACAGGGTGATATTATTAGCTTTTTATCTACAGATTCTTATTATAATGGGAAAGTTATTACTCATCGTATTATTGGTATAGAACAAGCTAGTGATGGTAGTTTATTATATCGTACTAAGGGTGATAATAATAATGTTGCTGACGGTACTTTAGTTAGTGAAGATTTAGTTTATGGCAAAGTTATGTTTAGGATTCCTTTTCTTGGCTATGTTAGACAATTTTTATCTACTTATTTTGGATGGATTTTATGTATTGCACTTCCATTATTATATTTAATTATGATGGAAGTCATTAAAGTTAGAAAATTACTTAATCAACGTAAGAAAAAATTATTAGAAAGTAATTTAGAGGAAGATATTGAAATTATTTAGTTCATTGTTTTTCTTTTTTTTATGTGTTATAGTTTTAGTGGTGATGATTATGGAACATTATGATGTAAAGTTTAAAAAGAAATTTGGGCAAAATTTTTTAAAAAGTTCTAGGACTGTTGAGAAAATTGCGGATACTTGTCCTTTATCAAGAGAAGATTTGGTTATTGAAGTTGGACCTGGAGGTGCAATATTAACAAAAGAACTTGCTAAAAGAGCTGGTTTTGTCTTGGCTTATGAGATAGATTCTGATTTGAAAGATGAGTTAAAAAAGAAGTTAGTTGGTTTTTCTAATGTAGAAGTTTTGTTTCAGGACTTTTTGGAAAGTGATATTGCTAGTGATATATCCCATTATTCTTATCATAATCTTTACTTTATTAGTAATGTTCCTTATTATATAACAACTCCAATTATCATGAAAATTATCGATAGTAAACTTTCTTTTAAAAAAATAACGATGATGGTTCAAAAGGAAGTAGGAGATCGTTTTTCTGCTCAACCTGGTAGTAAACAATATGGATCAATTAGCGTATTCTTATCTTATTATTATTCTATACATAAAGAGTTTTTTGTATCTAGAAAAGAATTTATTCCGGAACCTAATGTAGATAGTGTCGTTATTTCTTTTACTAAAAAAGATGATTTATTACCTTTAAAGAATGAACATTTATTTTTTCAACTTGTTCGAGATAGTTTTCAGTTTAAAAGAAAGAATATTAGAAATAATTTAAAAAAGTATGATTTATCGATTGTTTCTACTGTTTTGTCAAAGTATGGCTATGATTTAACGGTTAGAGCTGAGCAATTACCGATGGAAATATTTGTTGAACTAGCAAATGCGCTTGTTTTGTGAATATTTCTTTTTTTTTGTCATAAAATTTATGGGAGGAATGATATGAATTTTAGAGAAGGAGATTTAGTAACTAGGATTTCTCATAATCATGATATTGTTTTTAAAATTGTTTCTATTGATGGGGATGTTGCTTTCTTAAAGGGAGTTGATTTACGCCTTTATGCGGATAGTTCAATTACAGATTTAGTAAAAGCTAGTGTTCCTAGTGATACGGATGAACAAATATTACAAAAGAATCTTAGAGATTTACAGATGGATCGTAGTCAGTATTTTTATCTTCCTGGTAAGATTTTGCATATTGATGGTGATAGTGATTATTTAAGGCGATGTATGAAGTTTTATAAAGAAATGAATGTGAAAGCCAATGGACTTACGATTTCGGAAATAGATATGCCATATAAAATTTATGATTTATTAGCTGAATTTCAACCAGATATTGTTGTTATTACTGGTCATGATGCTTATTTAAAGAAAAATAGAGGAGACTATCAAAATTCTCTTAATTTTATTGAAACAGTAAAAGAAGCTAGAAAATATGAGAAAAGTCAAGATAAATTAATTATTATTGCTGGTGCTTGTCAATCTAATTATGAAGAATTGATTAAGGCAGGAGCTAATTTTGCATCTAGTCCTAAACGAATTAATATTCATGCTTTAGATCCTGCTATTTTAGCAACTTCTTTAGCTCTTTCTGATAGAAATAAGAGTATTGATCTGCTTACAATATTAGAAAAGACTAAATATGGTAAGGATGGTATGGGAGGAATTATTACTAATGGTACTATGTATGTGGGGTATCCAAGATGATGATTGAGACAATTAGAAATAAAGTTAAAGAAAAACAGGGTGTTGAATGTTGTTTTCGGTTTCATGGTACTAGAAATCAAATTGATGAATTTCAGGGTACTATTGTAGATTTATATCCCGCTATTTTTACTGTTTTATCTACTGATAGAAAGTTAAAAACTTTTAGTTATAGTGATATTTTGACACAAAATTTAGAAATTTTATATTAATATCTTTCTAAAATATAAAAAATATTGCTTTTTTCTTATAATTATTATAAAATTAGGGTGTAAAGTGTAATACTTTAAGAGGGAGGAATATTACATGAAAATTACATCTGTAAATGTACGCAAAATTAATAAGGAAGGTTCTCGTATGAAGGGTATTGCTTCTGTACTATTAGACGACAGTTTTGCAGTACATGATATTCGTATCATTGATGGAGACAACGGATTATTTATAGCAATGCCTAGTCGTAAGACAGCAACTGGTGGATATCGTGATGTTGCTCATCCAATTAACCCAGAAGTTAGAGCTATGTTTGAAGAAGCTATTTTAGATGCTTATGAGAAAGCAGAAGATCCAGTTGAAAAAGAAGACTAATTCTTCTTTTTTTTGCATATTTTCCTTTTATGTACATACTCTTTAATAGGAGGAATTATATGGATAAACAAGATAGCATTAATAATTATAATCATGGTATTAGTCTTTTAGAAAGAAAGAATTTAGTAATTACGGGAGTAAAAAAAATAGAAAACTTTGACAGTGAACAATTTCTTTTAGATACTATTATGGGATTTTTAACAATTAAGGGAGAGGGCTTAGAGTTAATTAAATTAGATACTATGCAAGGTAATGTATCTATTAAAGGTCTTATTCATAGTATGACTTATATAGAAGATGTAAAAAAAGATAAAGAAAATAGTATTTTTAATCGATTGTTTAAATAATGAATTTAAAAATACAAGTATTTTCTTTACTTTTTTCTTTTATTTATGGTATATTCTTTTCTTTTTTAGTTAATTTTCATTATCATCTTCTTTTTAGTAAGAATAAAATTATACAAATCTTTTTTACTTTTCTTTTTTTATTAGATATGGCATTACTATATTTTTTGGTTTTAAGAGAGATTAATGAGGGCATTATTCATATTTATTTTTATTTTATGTTAGTTCTTGGATTTTATATTAGTTTTCCAAGGTTAAAAAAAATACGTAAAAAATAGTGTCAACTTTCTCTTTTTTTTTTGGTATTCTTGCTCTATACTTTAAAGTGGTTTATAATTTATATTGATTGAGTAGGTGATAAAAATGGCTAAGTCTAAAGCTAAGACGAAACGTCGTAGAAGAATACTCTTTTTAGGTTTATCTTCTGTTATAGTTATTTTTGTGACTACTTTTACTATTGGTAAGTATTGGATAGAAATTTATGATAAGTACCAAGAAAAAGAAAAATTAGAGAAAGAATTAATTTCTTTAAAAAATAAAGAGAAAAAGTTAAAGGTGGATGCTAATAAGTTGCAAGATCCTGATTATATAGCTAGATATGCTAGGGAAAAATACTTTTACTCTAAAGATGGAGAGTTTATTTTAAAAATTCCTGAAGAGTAAGGGAGTTTTCTTTTTTTTCTAAGAGTAAGGAGGATGTATCATGATATCTATTGAAGATGATTTTACTTTTCATAAAGGTGACTCTATTGTTGTGGGATGTTCTGCTGGACCAGATTCTATGGCTTTGGTAGATATGTTACTTAAAATTAGAGAAAAATATAATTTAAGTTTAATTGTTGCTCATGTTAATCATAATTTAAGAAAGCAAAGTGTACAAGAAGAGGAATATTTAAGAAATTATTGTGAAAAGCATCATATTATGTTTGAGGGTATGATTATTACTGAGTATGGTGATGATAATTTTCATAATGAAGCAAGAAATATTAGATATGATTTTTTTGAAAAAATAGTTCATAAATATCAAGCTAATTATTTAATGACAGCACATCACGGGGATGATTTAGTTGAAACTATTTTAATGCGAATTACTCGTGGATCTAATTTAAATGGGTATAGTGGATTTAAGAAAATTGTTGATATGGGTGATTATCAGATTGTTCGGCCACTTCTTAATTATACAAAGCAAGAACTTGAAGAGTATGATAAGAAAAATCATGTTATGTATTATATAGATGATTCTAATATGAAAGATAAATATACAAGGAATCGATATCGTAAATATATTCTGCCATTTTTAAAAGAAGAAGACCCTAATATTCATTTAAAATATTTGAAATTTAGTACTGTTCTTTCTGAAGCTAATCAATTTATTGAACATGAAAGAGATAAAGCTCTTAAAAAGGTTATCCATAAAGATGTTTTAGATATTTTGGCTTTTAAAGAATTAGATCCTTTTATTCAAAAAGAAGTTTTATATTATATGTTAGATGAGTTTTATCAGGATGATTTAATTTTAATTAATGATAAACATATTGAACTTTTATTAAATTTAATATATAGTAATAGAGCAAATGCCTTTGTTAATTTACCTAATGAAGTCATTGCTACTAAAACTTATCAAGAATTAGAATTAAAGAAAGTTACTACAGAGATTACTACTTATGAAGTTGAACTTTCTAAATATGTGGAACTTCCTAATCATCATGTTATTGAACAATTAGATGAACTTTCTGGAACAGGAAATGATACTTGTCGATTACTTAGTTCAGAAATTAGTTTACCTCTTACTGTTAGAACTCGTAGATTTGGAGATCGTATGGCTGTAAAGGGAAATGGTACTAAAAAAATAAAAGATATTTTTATTGATAAAAAAGTCAAATTAAGTGATCGTGATTTATGGCCTGTTGTTGTTGATGCTAAAGGTGTTGTTGTTTGGCTTCCAGGTTTAAAAAAATCTAAATATGATAAGAAAAAGACAGAAAAGTATGATATAATACTAAAATATAGTTAAGGAGGAAATGTTGTGAATAGAACAATAGATAAAAAAACTATTAAAAAGGGTTTATTGCCATATTTATTTTTAGCACTTATTATGCTTGGTGTTTTCTATATTGTAAACATTCTTAATAATGATGTTAATGTATTAACTTATAATGAGTTTATGACAGAATTAAATGAAGGAAACATTAAAGAAGTAGAAATTACTGCTCGTGGTAGTGCTTATACTTATGAAGTTAGAGGAAGTTTAAAAGATTATAAGAGTAATGAAAGTTTCTTTGCTCGTTTACCTTTAAGTGATGAAGTAATGAAAAAAATTGTTAATGCTAGTGAAGCTCAGGATTTTAAACTAGAAGCTGAAGCTGATCCGGATTCTTCTTCTTTCTGGTTACTAGTTATTAATGTTTTACCATTTGTTTTGGTTATTGGTTTTGCTTTTTATTTCTTTAGTCGTCAAATGGCTGGTAATAGAAGTTCTTTAGATTTTGGAAAAAGTAAAGCTAGATTAAATAGTGATACGAATAAAGTTACTTTTAAAGATGTTGCTGGTTTAAAAGAAGAAAAAGAAGAAGTTAAAGAAATTATTGATTTCTTAAAAAATCCTAAGAAGTTCCAAAGACTTGGAGCTAGAATTCCTAAAGGTGTCTTATTATTTGGGCCTCCAGGAACAGGTAAAACATTACTTGCTAAAGCCGTAGCTGGAGAAGCTAATGTTCCATTTTATTTTATTAGTGGTTCAGACTTTGTAGAGCTATTTGTTGGTGTTGGTGCTAGTCGTGTTCGTGATATGTTCCAACAAGCTAAACGTAATGCTCCTTGTTTAATCTTTATCGATGAAATCGATGCTGTTGGTCGTCAACGTGGAACTGGTTTAGGCGGAGGTCATGATGAACGTGAACAAACATTAAACCAATTACTTACTGAAATGGATGGTTTTGGTGCTAATGAAGGAATTATTATTATTGCTGCTACTAACCGTCCTGATGTACTTGATCCTGCTTTACTTAGACCAGGTCGTTTCGATAGACAAATAACTGTTAATTTACCTGATGTTAAAGGACGTGAAGAGATTTTAGCTGTTCATGCCAAAAATAAGGTATTAGCTGATGGTATCACTTTAGGTAATTTAGCAAAACGTACTCCAGGATTTAGTGGAGCTGACCTTGAAAACTTACTTAATGAAGCTGCATTACTTGCTGTTCGTCGTAATAAAGATAAAATTACTATGAGTGAAATTGATGAAGCTACTGACCGTGTTCTTATGGGACCTGCTAAAACTTCACATAAATATAGTGAAAATGATCGTAAACTTGTTGCGTTCCATGAAGCTGGACATGCAGTTATTGGTTTAAAATTAGATAATGCTAATGATGTACAAAAAGTTACAATTATTCCTAGAGGTTCTGCTGGTGGTTATAATATGATGGTTCCTAGTGAGGAAAAATTATGTTCTACTAAGACGGATTTACTTGAAGAAATTACAGGACTTTTAGGTGGACGTTCTGCTGAAGAAATTGTCTTTGGCGAAATTACTACAGGAGCTCATAATGATTTTGAAAAGGCTACTAAAATTGCTCGTGCTATGGTTACTGAATATGGTATGAGTGATTTAGGACCTTTACAATTTGAACAACCAAGCGGTAGTGTATTTTTAGGACGTGATTATAATAAACCTCAACATTTTTCTAATGAAGTCGCAAATGAAATTGATACTGAAATGAGAAAAATTATTGATAATTGTCATATGAAAGCGAAAGAAATTATCAAAGAAAATAGAGATTTATTAAATTTAATTGCTAATGCATTATTAGAATATGAAACTTTAACTAAAGAGCAAATTGATTATTTAGTAGAAAATGGTAAAATGCCAGAAGAAACAGATGATACTAATTATGAAAAAATGTCTGTTACTAAATTAAAAGAGATTGCTAAAGAAAAAGGAATTAAGGGATATTCTAAAATGAATAAGGCAGAATTATTAAATGAATTAGATGAAGCTAACAAATAGTTTCATCTTTTTTTCAATGTTCCTTGTCATCTTTTTTTCAATGTTCCTTTGACAAATACTATGAAACAATTTATACTTTTTTTAGAATAGATTGTTGTGGGTGATATTTTATGAATAAAAAAGGCTTTACTTTAATTGAACTTATTGTTGTTATTGCTATTATGGGTGTTATTTTAATTTTGGCACTTCCACAGATTTCTAGTATTCAAAGGGCTAATAGAGATAGAAAATATGAAGCTTATAAAGAGTCGTTAGTTAGTGCTTCTAAACTTTATGTTGATAATCATGCTAGAGATATGTTTGGCTATAATGATTCTGGGTGTGCTATTATCAAATATTCTGATCTTAAGGGGAGCGATTTAATTAAGGATTTTGCTAGTATAGACGTTACTTGTAGTCGAGATACGGATACTTTTGTTGAGGTTCGTAAAGTTGGAAATAATTATAAATATGCTGGGTCTCTTGTGTGTCGGTCAAAAGATGGTCAAATTGTAAAATCTATTAAAGATGATTTGGAAGGTTCTAGTTGTATTAATGAGCCTGATGAGAATGGACCTATTATTACATCTAATCCTTCTAGTCATAATTGGGTACAGACTAAAAATCTTAAAGTTAATATTATAGTTTCTGATGTTAGTGGTTTAAATAGAAATATTGGAATTCAGTATCATTGGGTTAATTTAGATAATGGTTCAACTTCACAAACGTATACTTATTCTTATAATAATAAGAAAGATGTTGATAAAGTTAGTTTTCGTATTCCAACTAAAAATATTCCTACTGTAACTGGAAATTATCGTTTAATTATTGAACCTTGGAAAACACCTAATACTAATGGTGTTCAAGATGTATTAGGAAATATTACTTATAGTGGTGTTTCTAAAGAAATTTATCGTATTGATAATACTAATCCTACTTGTGGTACTGTTACTGGTAGCAAGACCTATTGGACAAATCAGAATTTTACAATTTCTCAAGCATGTAATGATAGTCATAGTGGTTGTGTAAAAAATATATATGATCAATATTTCAGCTCTACTACTAAAACATTTACATTTACTATTTCTGATAATGCTGGTAATACAACTACTTGTGGTGTAAATGTTTATCTTGATAAAGATTATCCTACTTGTGGAACTGTTACTGGGGCAAGTACTTCTTGGACAGCTTCTAATCGTAATATTACAGTTCAATGTAATGATAAGTCTACAGGTAGTGGGTGTACACAACCTTCTTTCCAAAAAACTTTTTCTAGTACTACAAAAGTAGGAAAAATTTCTATTTCAGATATTGCTGGAAATGTTACACAATGTAATGTTAATGCTTATGTAGATAAAACTGCTCCAACTTGTGGAACAGTTACTGGAGCAAGTACTTCTTGGACAAATAAAAGTAGAACAATATCTGTTCAATGTAATGATAAAGATAGTGGTTGTGGATCATTTAGTAATACTTATTCTTCGACTACTAAAACTAGCAATATACAAATTAGGGATAAGGCAGGAAATACAAGAAATTGTCCTGTCAATGTATATGTAGATACGACCCCACCTAGTTGTACTTCTAGTGGTGGTACTAGTTCCTTTGTTTGGGGTCCCGTAACTATTAAAGGTACTTGTAGTGATTCAGATAGTGGTTGTGTTGCTAATGTATCTAAAACTTTTGATGATGCTTATCTTGATACGAGTGTAAGCCCTGGTACCGTTAGAGATTATGCGGGTAATGAAAAAGTTTGCCCTAATCAAACAGTAAAATTAAATAAAACTCCTGATAAACCAAGTATTTATAATCCTTCTTATGGACATTGGAGAAATTATTCTATTACTTTATCTATTTCTACTACGACTCCAAGTAATAGAATTGATCATTGGGAGTATAGATATGATGATGGTGCTTGGCAAATAGTGCCTAATTATAAGACTAGTTCTTTAGCATATAACGCACAAGATGAGCAGAATCGGAAATACTCTATTAGAGTTTGTGCAAAGGGTGGAATTTGTTCAGAAGCTGCCTCTACTTATTTAAAAATTGATAAGACAGCACCAACTATTAAAGGTGTTGGCCTATATGGATTTAATCAATATAATTCTTCTGGTGGTAAATCTTCTATTGCACGTATGGACAGTGTGGATTGTGGGGCTACTAATGATACTTGTACTGGTAGAATTTGTTTAGAGAATATTCCGGGATCTATGGATGTCCCACTTCCTGATTATCGATGTTATGATGATATGAGTGGATGTACTTCTTATATATATGATAGAGGACAAAGCGTGTATAATCGTAATGGTAATCTTGTTTCTGGATGTCATTGGACTAATAATGATAATCCTTGTAGATTGGAGGCATATATCAGAGTTTCTGATTTGGCTGGAAATATTGGAAGATTTAATTATACACTTACTGTTGGTTATATTTGGAAGACTGGGGATGGATCTGGATGCTAAAAAAATTTTTTCAAATATTTTGCATTGCTATAACTCTTGTATTTGTTGTATCTTGTAGTAATAGTCATGTTGAAGAAAAAAAGAAGAGTAGTGATACTGTTTCTATTACTACTCTTGATGACTCTGTTGTTTCTAAAAAAGAGTTTTCTATTTCTTTAAATTCAGATAATAAAGAATGTGTGCTCTTAACAAAAAATCAAATTACGAATAAAAACAAAAAATATAAATTGGTTGCAAATTTTCATTTAAAAGATAATAGTGTTGTGACTTTAGTTTATTATATAGATAATGCTTCTTCTAGTGAAAAAATACCTATTGATGTTCAGTGTAGTAAAATTAAAAATATTGAATATACGATTAATGAAAATTTAGATACACCTAGTACTTTAGTTACAGGGTAGCTTTTTAGTAGTTATAAAATGGAGGCTTTAATGAAAAAAAGTAAAATAGTAGGTATCGTCTTTCTTTGTATGGGAGTTTTTCTTTTATTTTTAGGAGTGCTTTTTTTCGTACTCTTACCAAATACTTCTAAACATAAAGATGAGAAATATAGTTATTCGGATGCTCTTGATTTTTTAGTTGATAAGACCAATCGTTCTGCTGATGAATTTTTGTTCGTTGGTGTAGATGATAATGGTAGTTATTTATTTTCTTTGTCAAATGCGGATGATGTTACTTATGTTGTTCATATGGAAGACGATTATTATTCTATATCTGTTAAATAGAAATGTATAAGCATAAAAACTTATACGTTTTTTAATATCTTTTTTTATTGTTCCTTTGACAAAAGCTATGAAACAGTTTATAATTTTTTTAGAATAGTTTGTTGTAGGTGATTATTATGAATAAAAAAGGGTTTACTTTGATTGAATTAATTGTTGTTATCGCTATTATGGGAGTTATTTTAATCTTGGCACTTCCACAGATTTCTAGTATTCAAAGTGCTAATCGAGATAGAAAATATGAAGCTTATAAAGAGTCTTTTACCAGTGCTTCTAAACTCTATGTTGATAATCATGCTAGAGATATGTTTGGCTATAATGATTCTGGGTGTGCTATTATCAAATATTCTGATCTTAAGGGGAGCGATTTAATTAAGGATTTTGCTAGTATAGACGTTACTTGTAGTCGAGATACGGATACTTTTGTTGAGGTTCGTAAAGTTGGAAATAATTATAAATATGCTGGGTCTCTTGTGTGTCGGTCAAAAGATGGTCAAATTGTAAAATCTATTAAAGATGATTTGGAAGGTTCTAGTTGTATTAATGAGCCTGATGAGAATGGACCTATTATTACATCTAATCCTTCTAGTCATAATTGGGTACAGACTAAAAATCTTAAAGTTAATATTATAGTTTCTGATGTTAGTGGTTTAAATAGAAATATTGGAATTCAGTATCATTGGGTTAATTTAGATAATGGTTCAACTTCACAAACGTATACTTATTCTTATAATAATAAGAAAGATGTTGATAAAGTTAGTTTTCGTATTCCAACTAAAAATATTCCTACTGTAACTGGAAATTATCGTTTAATTATTGAACCTTGGAAAACACCTAATACTAATGGTGTTCAAGATGTATTAGGAAATATTACTTATAGTGGTGTTTCTAAAGAAATTTATCGTATTGATAATACTAATCCTACTTGTGGTACTGTTACTGGTAGCAAGACCTATTGGACAAATCAGAATTTTACAATTTCTCAAGCATGTAATGATAGTCATAGTGGTTGTGTAAAAAATATATATGATCAATATTTCAGCTCTACTACTAAAACATTTACATTTACTATTTCTGATAATGCTGGTAATACAACTACTTGTGGTGTAAATGTTTATCTTGATAAAGATTATCCTACTTGTGGAACTGTTACTGGGGCAAGTACTTCTTGGACAGCTTCTAATCGTAATATTACAGTTCAATGTAATGATAAGTCTACAGGTAGTGGGTGTACACAACCTTCTTTCCAAAAAACTTTTTCTAGTACTACAAAAGTAGGAAAAATTTCTATTTCAGATATTGCTGGAAATGTTACACAATGTAATGTTAATGCTTATGTAGATAAAACTGCTCCAACTTGTGGAACAGTTACTGGAGCAAGTACTTCTTGGACAAATCAAAATAGAACTATTACAGTAAAATGTAATGATAATGATAGTGGTTGTGGATCATTTAGTAAAACATATTCAACAACTACTAAGACTAGTAGTATGGAAATACGGGATAATGTTGGAAATAAAAGAACTTGTTCATATAATGTTTACGTCGACAAAACGCCTCCTTCTATTAGTTTTGGTATTGATGGTATTCGAACTGGAGTTTATACCTGCAGTGATGGTGATAGTGGGATTTCTGGTTCAACTAGAGTATCTGTTGGACTTACTGGAAGTAGTAATTATACTTTATCTAGATCATGTAAAGATAATGCTGGTAATGTTACAAATGGTTCACATACTTATCGATATAGTAGTTGTGCAAGAGGAGAAAACACTTGTGCTTATGGATGTGATTCTTGTTATAACTCT
>CALVSS010000024.1 GCA_944359095.1 uncultured Bacilli bacterium
GTATATTTATCTTTTGTTCAAGGACATAAAGACAATACTGGAAAAGTGAAACAACATGCTGAAAAAAGGGATATTTAGATGAATTGAAAAAGGATATGATTCAATTTCTCATTTTAAAGAAATTAAAAAAATAATCTAATGAAGAAATGACTGTATATAAAACTAAAAATTTAAATAAGAAAATTATTCGGATAGCAATTCTAAAAAAATCAAAGGTCCATCATTTAAAAACATATCTATAACGAATTAGAATTAACTTCTGTTTTAAATATTAAAAATAAGAGTTTAAAAGTCAAATATAATTTGAATAATATTTAAGTTACTAGTTTTTTCATAAATTTTATTTTTTTGTAGTATGTTTCCTACTTATAATAATAACAAACTAGAATAATGGTTATGAAAAAGTATAAAAAGCATCATAGAAAGTTCAAAAGATATTGGAGATTAATTTTAAAATCAAGAGAAGACTTAGATGTTTCAAAGTGGAAAAGATTGAGATGTTTTGATTCTCTGACTACTGAAGCTGATATAGTCAATTTTTTAATTAATTTAGATGACGAATTAAAACAAACTTATCTTGCATATCAAGACATATTATATTCTTTTAAACATAAAGATTTTGAATTATTAAAAAAGACTATAAATAATTATAAAAACGGAGTTTCAACTTACATGAAAACATCTATTAAAACATTAATAGAGTTCCTACCATTTATAAGAAATACATTTAACAATGAATATCATAATGGATTTATAGAAGGAAACAATAATTTTATAAAAGTAATAAAAAGAATTGCCTTTGGATTTAGATCATTTAGAAGATTTAAAGCCAGAATTATGATATGCAAAGGAATATTTAAGTTAAAAAAAATGATCAACGCATAACGCGTTGATCAGATAAATAATTATTACTTATTTGTGTTCACACACACTATTTGACAATTATCCTAAATAATTATCACTTATTTGTACTACTTGTATTACATTTTATTACCTAACTTTTTCCTTTTGAGGTTTGATATCTATATCTTTTTGATTAAATAAAACTAAGTATGATGTATCGTCCTCTTTGACACCTGCATAATCTACTTTACCTAAATTCGGTATTTCAAAATCTACATATTTTACTGTTACTAGTTTTGGCTCTAGTTTTAGCTTTACGGTATCCCCAACTTCTAATTTTTCATGGAAAGTAATGTCTTTAATTTCCCTCTCTTTAAAATATTCTTCCTTATTTTCTTTTATAGCTTTTCCAGTTTGTGTAACAATGTCAACATCATTAAAACTAAAATCTTCCATTTCAATCCTCCCTATTTAAATAATCTTTCTAATTGGAAATAATTGTTATTATTATAGAATATATCCATAAAATATTTAGTATAAATCATATATTTTGAATATCCTTTGCTTCTTAATCTTTCTATGTCAGAAATATGTTCTGGAGTAAATCCACCATTTTTTATTCTTTTATCAATTTCTATCTTACCTCTAATTTCTTGCATTTGTGTTGATGCTTTTATTAAATCGTGGCCGCCTCAGTTCTTAGATATTTTTCATCAAGATTACCAGGGAATCTTGTTCTATCTATTGCATCAGCATCCTTTAGAATATTACATATTTTAGTTAAGGATTCTCGCTCACTGGCTGGAATATTATATTTATCAAATAAACTTTGTAGTTGACTTTCATCATTCATTTCATGGATTCCTATTGCTGCACTTATTTTATTCATATCATTTTCAGTATAAATTTTTTGTCTAAAAATTCTGGAACCAAGGAAGCAGCTTCTGTTCCGTGACCATTCAAACCTAAATCAGCCACTCTTGCAGCATTATGAAATTTTGAAGCTTGGAAAGTAAATCTAAATCTTTGGCATTTAAATTTTCTTTATTACCTAAATATAATGAATTTAGAATAACTTTTTCTATATGATCTATATTATCTTCTGGAGAATACCTTGTATATATTTTTTTTGCTTTAATATCTTCTACAGCGGCAGCGTATTTTGATAGTAATCCCTCATTTTGGAGCCTTTGAATTACGTCTTCGATTGATAGTTGGTTTTTAGAAGAATATTGGTTAGAAAATAAATCAAAGTATTTATTTAAACTATTACTGTCAATTACTTATCCAAATTTAAAGACTCTAATGAATTTTTGGATTCTGTTGCTAATTCAACTTTATACACCATTTTCATCTCATCTCCTATTGGAGTATAGCAGATTTCTTTTATTCTAAACATACTATCTCTGTCTAATAAAAGTTCTTGTTGCCCATAACCAGTGACACCAGAATATGGTTCTAGGTATAATGCTTTAGTACCTTTCGGAACGTCTATTTCTAGAATAACATCATGCTTATATGCCATATGTGATCTATTTAAAGATGTACTTACATAGCCTTGATCGTTAAATGTAGTGCCTCTTTCTGGTATGCAAATACTATTCCCATCTATATATATTCCATCTCTATTTACACCTCTATATACTTTTAAATTGTCTTTCAATGGCTCTGCATTCTTAAACATTTCATCTATAGCATCAATATATGCTTGAACATCATTATACTTTGATAATACTTGACTTAATCCTAATATCTGTCTATTTCCCTTTAACCAAGTATTAATATTATCAACATTAGTTCCATCAATAATAATTCCGTCGAAATTACATGTTGCCTTTCTTGCATAAGCATTTATTATTGGACCATCACTTCTTGTATAAATTTCAATTAGAGCTTTTTGTGATTCAGTAAGATCCATTTTTGAATTTCTTATTTTTTCTAGTTCATCAATAATATTTCTATCATTTTCAGTTAGATAGCCGCGAATTTTTTGAAAAATGTCACTGCTCTCCATTCTATTTGGACAATATGATGATAATATATTTAAATCATTCTCAATTTGATTTTTTAAATCTAAATCTGAAGTCATTTGTGCTATTTCTTTAATTCTTGCATACATATATCCTTTTGGATCTGCAAAATATTTTGCAATTTCTACATCATTTTTTAGTTCTAGAATCTCTGTGTTCCTTGCAACATTATTGGCTGTTGTTGGAGATGACTCTTGAATATTTTTTCTTATTTCTGAATTTGCATCTATTTTATTAACGTCTACTTTGCCTGTGTCTTTATTATTAGCAAAATTCTTTCCTACATCAAAGGCTTCTCCTAATGCTGATGAAACTGAACCAACTGTGGCTTGGGTAAATACATTTTCCCAACCTCCATATTCATTAAACAAATCCTCATAACTACCATCTTTATAGGTTGTTGCTAATAATGGTTGAACAAATCCTTCAACTCCTCCGTCTAATCCATCTAATATAATTCTTCCAGCACTATTTAATGCCTTTGCTGATAGCTTTGTTGCTCCTTGACTGGTTACACCTTTACCAACTATATTGGTTCCACCTATTTTGGCACCGGCATAAAATTGTAGACCTTCCCATACTCCATTTAGTGCACCGTATGCTAATCCTTCGCCGGTATCTGCACCGTCTGCCCAGGCTGACTCAGTACCTTGGCCAAATCCTGCTAATCCAGCTGTTACTGATAATTGGGCTGCTGATACACCTGCACTGGAAGCAGTACTTACTGCTCCTGCTGCGGCACCACTTGCTGCGCCCGCTGCACCACCACTAGCGCCTACTACTGCACCTCCAGCTCCGGCAGTTGCAACTGTTAATGCAACTATTCCAGCTACATATCCAACACCAGAAGATACTGTTCTTACTTGGTCAAAAAATAAAGAATTGTTTTTTAACCATTTACCATAACCAGTATTTTCATACATCTCATTAAATAAAGTATCTATTCCTTTTACTGATACAAATGCTTTACAACTATCCCAAATTATATCTAAGTCGTCCGATACTTTCTCTGAAAAGTCTGAACTTAATGTGGCAGTATCTTTACCCATTAATAATCCTCCAAGAAATTCTACTCCTCTGCAAAGAACATCACCAGCAGTAACTATTCCAGCACCTAGAATTGCTCCAAGATCAACAATTGATTCTCCTAATTTTAAAACTCCTTCTACTAGTGAGGTTACAATTGTGGCTCTCGTTGCCCATGTCTTATTTATGACATTACCGAGTAATTCAATTCCTTCTCCAACAACTGATATTGTACTTTCCATAAAACTAGATACACTGCTTTCCATATTAGAAAGTGCACTATCTATTTGATTGCCAACTGTCGCTAATGTATCTGAAAAAGCATCCCCAATGTCAGAAAATACATTTGATATATTATCCCCAACTAATTCTAAAATACTCATATCTTCTAAATCTGATTTCAGCTTCTCCATCTCATCCATGTCAATTTTTGTTAGTTGAGATTTTCCATCGAAACTATTGGAGGTTCCTCCATCTGTGTATCTTTTAATACTATTAGATGAAGAAGAGTCTAACTCTATATTTATTTTTGCTACATCACTCATCTAATCTCCCAACTTTCTTTATTCAATATTATTTTTTGCTAAAAAATCATTTAGTTTTTCCTTAAATTGCTTTTCTTCCTCATCTCTTAAACCAAAATAATAAATTTTTCCGATTTGGTTATGATTAAATAGTAATGTTTGACTAGAAGAAATCATTCCTTCTGGATATAGGCATCCTGCATAATCAAAGATTTTATCTTCATGTTCTTTATCACTACAGCAAAAGCCTGTAATCATTATTCTCTTTTTTCCTCCTCTTAGCATAACAACTGTTCCTATTGGTAAAAATTTATCCGTATTCATATATTTCCCTCTTTCTAATTTTAATTATATAACAAAAATTGAAATTAATATTAATTCACTTGCATTTCTAATATCTGTATTAATTACAATTTCATTATTTGAATATATTCTGCTATTGTCTTTATTAATTAGTGCATAATTTTCTTGAGAATTTAAATCCACACCACTTAAATCAGATATTGATTTTATCATCAACTTTTTTATTTTCCATATAACTTCATTTACAGGTATAAATATATCAAAAGTCTCATCTAGTTCAGGTACAATCAATTTAATTAATACTTTATTTTTCATTTTTATCGTCTCCATTTTCACTTAAATCAATATCTATAAATTTACAAAGCGTACCTATGCTTTCACTAACTAAATATCCCATATCGTTTTTATAATCTTGTGTCATTTCTTTACTAATTGAAGATAGATGTAAAAGATTTTGATCAGATAATCCTCTTCCTACCCAAATTCCTTCACTAATAGTGAACATTCCTGTAAACCATGTTTCAAAAGTATATCCTTTGATTTTATTAGCATCATCCACAATTATAATACCAAACTTTTCATATTCTTTTAAAAGTTTAGTTAATTCACTTAATTTTGAACTGTTTTCTAATTTTAATATAAATTTATTTATTCCATAAATTAAGATTACTCCTGTTTGATTGCTGTTAGATTCTTTTAATTTTTGAATATAATTTTTAATGACATCTATGGTTTCATCCATATTATTGGTAAAATAATTAGGATATATTTTGGTGTTTAAATTTAATGATTTCATTGGATCTATAACAATTAAACTATTATTTGGTATTTTATTAAATACTATTAATAAACTCTTTACAAACCTAGTTGTATTAGATATTTTATTTGAAGTAATAATATTTCCCAAATTTGTAATATAATCTACTTTGCAGACTTCTAACTCTTTTTTACTAATACCTATCGGTACACTTTTTAAAGTGGTTATTTCATTTTCTATTATGCCTAAATCTATTTTATCTGGTAATTCTGGAATTGGTTTTGCCTTTGGCATTCCTGTTTGTATTTGTTCATTAATATAGTTAATCATAAATTCATTTAGGTCATCTTTATTTTCTACAATACTAGCTGTTTGAAATTCATGGACTCCATCTTTCCTTAATAAACCTCTTCCTGCGATATCTCTTGGAGCACTCTTAACTCTTTCACCAAATACTGCAGTATAATCACTTACATCTTTTAATTTATAGGCATAAACATTAGCACAATTTTGACTAATTTTATTTTGAACTGAATTAATAGCATTAGCTGTTAATATATAAACTATTCCGTATCTTTCTGAATCTCTTATTAAGTCTGGTAATTCTTCATATATGGTAGGATTACTTTCATATATTGAATCATAATTATTAATAATTATTACTTCTAAAGGTAATTTCTTTTCAGAATTTTTAATATAATTTTGATATTCTCCACCATAATCTGCAAATAATTTTTTCCTGTTTTTAAGTTGTGTTTTAATTAATTTAAATAAATTGGAATATTTTTCTTCTTCACCAGGAAATACTATTCCACCTACATGTGGAAGTTTTTCATATTTTCTTAGTGACTCAGATCCATAATCAAAAATATAATAATTTAATTCTTCAGAAGTATGATTTGAAGTTGATGAATATATTATTGTATCTAATAACATTTCTCTTTCACTACCATCATTTCCATAAATAATTGTATTTCCAGAAATAAATTCATACTTTTCTAATCCTTGAATTTGTTGCTCTGGAGCATCATATTCACCTATAATAGCGTCTACTTGATAAGGTGTTGGTATATAGTTATATTTTTTCTCTAATTCTTTTTCAATGATTAATTCTGAAATATTTTCCAACCATAATCTTTTTGCTTTTTTATGTTCCATGGCTGCAACTTCAATAATTACATTCATTATTGCTGCTAATTGTTCTCCTTGAGCGGTTGCTTTAATTCCTGAACTTGCTTGAATACTTTTTATAAAGTCTCCGTTATCATTTAAAAAGTTTATACTTTTATCAACTTGTTTTACTATCTTTTCTGACGGATAGTATTTTGCTCCACACCAACCAGATTGACCTAAAGCAAAATACTCATCGTATCCAACTTGTAAATAAAAACGTCCGGTTTGTTTTAAACTTGCTGCCTCTGGTCTTTTTAACATTTCTTTACTGTCTGATTCGTCCTGTACTTTTAGGCAGACTCTAAACTTTGTATTTGACCAAATTTGATCATTAACTACTCCGCTTGGCTTTTGTGTTGCTAGTATAAGATGGACTCCCAAAGAACGTCCAATACGAGCAACACTAATAAGATTATCCATAAAATCTGGTTGCTGACTTTTTAATTCGGCAAATTCATCACAAATAATGAATAAATGAGGAATGGCCTCTTCTAACTTTCCTTCTTTGAAATATTTTTGATATTTATATATATCAATTGTACTTTCATTTAATTTATCTCTAGCGTCATTAAATATTTTTTGTCTTCGTTTAATTTCACTACTTATACTTACTAATGTTCTATCCATTTCGGCTTTATCTAAGTTTGTAATTGTTCCTGCTAAATGAGGTAGTATTTTTCCAGTTGCCTTGTTTTCAAATGCAAAGGCTAAGCCACCACCTTTGTAGTCTATTAATATAAATGCTACATCATCAGGACTATAATTTATGGCCATTGATAAGATATAAGTTATAATAAATTCTGATTTTCCTGATCCTGTCATTCCGGCGATTAATCCGTGAGGTCCATGAAACTTTTCATGTAAATCCAAGTACATTAAGTCACCTTGGGAATCTACTCCAACCTCTGCTTTTAAACTAGAAGTAGAGTCATTTGAATGCCATCGATTTAAAATGTTTAATTGTTCTACTTTTCCCACTTTTTCCATTTCTAGGAAAGTAATAGCGTCTGGAAGTTGTTTTAGGCCATCTTCAAATTCAATAGGGATATTAGATAATACTTTGGCTACATTCATCATGTTTACAGTATAATCCACTTCGTCATAAAAAGCTTTTTGTTCTTGCTTTTCATATGAGTTTTTTAATATTCCTGACTTTTTTTCTCCTATAGATATAAAATTAGTACACTTACTAGGTAATTTGCTTAATCTATTTTCTAATATAATTACACTAAATCCTATATTATCGGATGTTTCTGTAATTGTTTTTATAAAATCAAATCTTTTAATTCTATCATAGTCATCAATTATAATGACATAGTGTGGTTTAATTGGGCTTTTACTTTCGGTATGCATCCCTAATCTATTATTTACTTCAACATTTAAAAATTCTGATAAACTTTTGGCACTTTCCACAGTAGATGCAAAAAATCTAAACGTTTTATCATTAGTAAAATTATGATTCAAATATTTTATATAATCCCAGTTGGATTGTTTGTCTTCATTTGTAAATACAACTAATTTTATATCTTCATAACTATAAAAAGTTATCAATTGTAAAATCATATTATTAACAAAAGCATTACTCTTATTTTCTTCACCCATAATGGCAGTTACTATATTTTCATAAAAAGAATAACCTATTGGTACATTTTTTATATATTTAAATTCTTCTACCATAGCATCTGCTTGCTTTCTTAATTCATCTTCATCTATAGTAAAGCCTTCTTCTGGATATTCAACCTTTGCATCTAATCGTTCGTCACCTGTACCAACTCTAACTACTAGAAAATCATTTTGGTCTATTCTTTTATCCCAAAAATTAATAGTTCTATTTTTTACAATATTTAGGCATTCTTTAATAGTAATTAGATTTTCTATTAATATTTCTTTTTGTAATTTTGCTTCGCTTGCTAGTTCTTCCTTTTTTTCTTGTAAATATTTACTGTATTTTTCTATTAATTCTTTTTGATTTTTCTTTTTTATTCTTTTATTATAAATTTTTGTTAATACAGGCCATAGTAACATAGATATTAACATTGCTCCACTAGTAACTAAAGATGGCCAGGATTGTTCTATTGTTGACTCACCAGTATAGATTCCATTTGCTGTATTTATTATCATTACTAATGACATAATGGCCATAGTAAACATTGGCCCTATTGTTAAAATAAATGGTAATTCTTGACTATTTTCGGATTTAGGTGGAGGGCTCAATTTAATTGTTTTGGTTTCTATAATTCTTCTTATTCTTGGTGATTTTGAAAAATAATCTTTTTCATTATATAAATCCATATCTTTAACTTCTATTTTTTCTGGATTTGGTCCTGGAGGCAAAATATAACTTTCAATTCTAGCAGAATTTTCTTGAATCGATACCTTATTTTCTGGACTTGTTACCAATATTAAATTTGGAAGAAACATTATCTTTAGACCATATATATTAATTTGATCTCCATTTTGTATGTATATTGCATTTGAAGTAATCATTTTATTATTAATATATATATTGCTATTATTTTTTCTTTCTAGTAAAAGATGGTTATTATTAAAACTTATTGTGCTCACTGTGCCGTTTATATATTCACAATTATATAAGACATTACATTCTTGACTATTTCCAATAATTAAATTTATGTTCTGATTATATGTATATGTTACGACATTATTTTTTTCTGTTTTATTAACAAATATTAAATAATTCTGCTCATTTCTTCTGATAACATAAAATGTGTCTCTTGTTAATGGAACCTCTTCTACAATATTATTGTCAGTAATTACTTTTGCATCTTCCGTAGAATAAATAATCCATTTAGAATCTCTTGCTTCTACATTAATTAGTTTGGCTTCTTCGTCAGGATTTTCATCGAAGCTAAAACTTCCAGATACCTCTCTTGGTAATGAAAAATTAAGGATCTTATTTGATAAAAATAAATATATTTTCAATTCTCTCACCTACTCTTTATAAGAATAACATAATTTTATTAAATTGTCATTAATATGCTTGAAAAATTATGCTTTTATTGTATGTCCTAAAAATATATTTTAATGCAAAAATTAAATTTTTTAACAATTAAAAGAAGTAGCATTTTTGGCGCTACTTCTTAATTAATATTTTTATATTTTCTTCATCTTATATTATTAACTACTATTCAATATATAAAACATTTCTTTTCCGTTATTTATTATGTAGTTAAACGGGTAGGATTTGGGGAATTGTTACTTGTAATATTTTTTTCTGGTTGGAAACCACTGTAATCATATATTTCTATACGAATTGAATCTCCATTTTCAACATCAAAAACATATTCATTTCCCCATGAAGATACTATTAGTTTGTCATCTGATGTTATACCTACAATAGACATGGCATGAGCTCCTACATCCTCATATACAACATCATCATATTTGCCATTTCCATCCTTATCTTCTGGATAATACAAATTAAAATAAGATGATGAAATTATTAACTTCTTTCCTTCCATTAACATTTCTTTTATTGTATTTATGTCATAATTAGTTGAATATAAAGGTTGATCATTTGGCACCACGTCTACAATTTCAAGAAGTTCATCTCTTTTTTCCTTCCATTCCTCCGTTCCAGGTTCCAAATATCCATATAATTCATGCTTGAATTTTATCCCCTTTTCGGCAAGATATCTATCCAATACATCTGCAACCTCACTTAAATATGTTCCGCCCATTCCTCCTCTTAAAATTTTTCCTGATATTGCTCCATCTTCAGTATCTTTATCCGAAGAAGTGATCTCCCCATATACTTCTTCTATGCTTGTGAACTTCTCTTCATTTTTGGCATAATATAAAAAATAATCTAAAAGTAGATATTCATAATTAGGTCTTTTTATTTGCTTTCCATCTACTGTTATCGTTTTATATAAAGGAAAGCCAAATCGTCTATAAAAGTCATCGGAAGTGGTTTCATCATATATAGATAAAATAGTATTTATTGCTGCTGTATATCCACAACCAACATTATTCATTTTAGTAAATAAAAGTTCTTTATCTTCATAATTAAAGTCATCGTAATACTTTGAAATTATTGCGTTTATTTGGTCATCTGCAATAAATTGATCTATATTTTCTATTAAACTACCTTGATTACCTCCAAATAAGCGATATTGATCAAGCTCTGGATTAAAAATCCAACTATCTTCATCTGTGTATTCTAATTCAGCAGAGCTTAGATCTATCACTTCAATGTTGTTCTTATCTTTATTATTAACACTTATGTCTTTTGATTCTGAAATATTCGTGTTAATTTGAGAGACAGATACGTTGTTTTCAGTTTTATTATAATTTAGATTTCCATTAAAATTTGCTGGTGTTATTTTCATATTATACCCTCTTTTCTATTAGTATTTTAACTTTTATTCCTAGTTGCATATTTATTTCTTGTTCCAAACCGCATACTAAATTCGTTAATAATGCTTTTTGCTTATGCATATTTGAAATATATTCATCATCAGGTAATTCTTTTGTATTTTTTCCATAACTTAATTCCAATACTAATGTTCCGTTTTCTACCATTCTCTCTGGTGTTGGAGGATTATACATCACTGTTTTTACGCCATCTTTTTTTAAAACATCTTTATAAGTTTTTTTCACTATTTCTAAGATAGGTTGTGATAAATCATTATTTTCTTTTATTATCTTTAATTCATCCTTAGTTAATTTATCTATATAATATGTATTTAAGCATCTTAAATAATTTGTAGCAATATTGCTTTTTATCTTTTGTGTTAATACTGATGGAGAAAAATATAAATTACTACTTTCAATAATCTCATTTAATTTAGATAATTTAAAGTCATTAGATAATAACATTTCAAAAGCATTTTTATATTTTTGGTATATTTCATTATATACACTGGCATCATTTCCTGTTATTAATCCTTTTTCTTCTAATTTTTTTCTATTTTTTTCTAATTCTATATTCATAAAAATTCTTCCTTTCCTTTATTTTTGTATAAATCCACAATTGGAACAATAGTTATTTGTCATTTTATTACCGCACCTTGGGCAAAAATTATTTCTATTTATAATCATTGTTCTCTCTGTTGCGAGTATCTTGATTCTTTTTATAGATATGGTGTATAAAAATATAATAAATAAGATAAATACGATTAGTAATGGTACGGATGATGATAGACAACAAAAATCATAAATGCCATGATATAGTGTGGGCATTAATATACTTTTTATTTTGTTTTGTCTTACTAATTCTTGATTATTTAGTTTTTCGTTGTATCTAGCTATACTTAAATAATATCCCATAGTAATTCCATCACAAACGTGTCCTGGTATTGCTAATAAACCTCTTAAAATTCCAATTTGAATACTTTGCATACCAAAGACATATAAAATGTTTTCAAAAGCGGCAAATCCTAAAGCTAC
Organism: uncultured Bacilli bacterium; assembly: GCA_944359095.1. GTDB lineage: Bacteria > Bacillota_I > Bacilli_A > RF39 > UBA660 > Faecimonas. The sequence continues at coordinate 12,069 of CALVSS010000024.1, forward strand.
AAAGACAGCATATACTAATATGTCATAAACTTCATCAAACTCTTTATTTTTATAGCCTAAATGATAAGTCATTAACCATTTACATAGTTCTTCTATAAAGGCTATTGATATAAAAATATAAAAACAGAATTCAAAGAAGTTCATTTTACTTGGTGATGTTTCTAAAAATGGAAATAGTATTGTTAATATAATAGAAATAATAATTACTAGAAAACTAGATAAAATACCTGACATAAATAATTTTACTAGGAGAGAACTAAGCTCTTTATGCCTATCTTTTTTATAAATATACGTTCCAAGTAGTACTACTGGAAGGATAGCAATAATCCATAATATTCTACTCATATTCTCCCTCCTATTCTATTTTTAGTATAGCTTATCTAAGCAATTTTTTCAATAAAAACCAACTCTTATTTATGGGCTGGTTTTACTTTTTTTCTTTTTATTATATAAAAATAAGATATTACTTTTGATGTTTCATATAAGATAATATTGCTTTTATTGATAGCAAATGATTTTCCTAAAGCTTTTCCTCCGATTGTTAGTGCAGCAGTGATAGCAGCAACAAGAATACTAATTAGTAGAGGATCAAGATTAAATTTTAGTGCTAAAATAGAAGCAATTGTTGCGGCTGATGCTCCAGAAATAATCCCACAAATATCACCAATAACATCGCAACAAAAATTGGATACTTTATCGCAGTTTTTCTTTAGTTTTACAGCAATATCTGCTCCTCTTACCTTTCTAGAATTCATAGAGTGAAAGACTTTTTCTTCTGAAGATGTAACAGCAACCCCAATAATATCAAATAATACTCCTAAAAAGACAAATATCAACGTTAATAAAATTCCAAAGATTAATGACAAGTTTGGAATTGTAGTTTCTGATATAAATGATAAACAAAAAGAAATCATAAAAGCTAGTATTGTTATTTGACTAACCCATTTAATGTTTACGTTTTCTTTTTTTATTTTTTCTTTTCTTCTTGTTTGAACTTTTAAATTGTTGATTTCTTCCTTGGCTTGTTCTTTTCGTGTTTTTCGTTTAAATAACATATTTCTCCATCCTATTAAATCGTATTGGCTATAGCATGGTAAACTTTGAGTCTTAGGTCAAGTAGAGTTTCTCTAATTCTTACATTCTCGTTACCAAGAATGCGGTTCCCCATTATAAGAATCAATACAATGTCACCATTTGTATGACTTGATTACCACTTAGTATTCACCGCAATCCCATACTATATACGTTCTAGGAGATTTCCTCGCCAATTCTTTATTATTAGTTCTTTTTTGCAAAGATTGTTTCTGAATGCATAGTCATTAAGTTGGCCTACTTAAAGCATACGATCATTCATTCCCCAAATCTTCACGCAAGACAAGCTACACTACACATAACTTTCGCCACGATATAGGTTTTATCCTAGATCGTAACTGGTCCGTCAGAGTTGTCCGTATAGGCCAGTCACAATTCTAGGTCTCCAAGCAGGCAATGGGTCGGTAGCCGTATGCCATTACGGTCGCCCACTACCTTTACATCTTCAGCATTCACCCCGAGCTGGGCGCAGGAAGCAAACACCAAAGGTTTCACAGGTATGCTCTTTAACGGTTGTTTAATCCCGTCTTCATAATAAATTATTGGACTAGAATAACGTGCCAATTTTTTTAATTTGCTCTTATTTTTTCAACATAACTTTTTATTTTAGCAGGCCATGCTGAACTTGCTGCATATTTTGGAGCTATGGCATCTATCGTAGTCAATCCTTTAGAATAATAATTCTTTTGTAAATTATTGATAAATCCAATAATACCATCATCTAGCGTTGCAAAAGCTTTATAAGACCCTCCGTTACATCCAGGAGCACCTTTTTGTCCTCCAACATTGTTACAAGACTTTACTAAGTTGGAACAATTACGATTACATCCTGTTTCATGTAACATTATTGCTAAAGCTACATATGGGTCTACTCCTTTTTCAATACATTGACTAGCTATCAAATAACCTTTACCAGCAATATAACCAGTACCAAGATTTCGATTTAATTTTTCAGCTAGTTCATCTATTGTCATTCCTTCATATACT
>CALVSS010000025.1 GCA_944359095.1 uncultured Bacilli bacterium
AATCTAATCTTTTCTGATATTTCTTCTTCTGTTGTTTTTTCTTTTACTAACATTTTTAAAATAGTATCTTTATAGTAGTCTGTTACTTTAGGTAAAATAATTCCATAGGTATTATCAAAAAGAATTCTTTCTTTTAAATCTCTTAAGTTGAATTTAGAAGCAAAACCTGCAAAATAACAAATTGGAAATTCTAGTCCTTTTGACTTATGAATTGTCATGATTTTGCAACTGTTGCTGCTACTAGTATTAACATTAAATTTTAAGTCTTGTCCACTATCAAAGATGGCATCTAGGTGACTAATAATATCTTCTATTGTATAGCCACTTACTTCTAGATTTCCAACTAAATTATAAACATATTCTAATCTTACTTGGAATGATGCAATATTTCCAACTTCTAATAGTTTTTGTTCGTAGTTTATCTTTTTTATTACTTTTAAGAAGAATTCTGATGGGGACATATCATTTAAAGATTTACTTAATTCATAACAAATTTGATATAAATTAGTTTCCTTTAGTTTATCTTTTATTACAGCATCATAGATTTCTTCATCACTAAGGGAAAATAAATAACTTCTAGCTACTGATATAAAACTATATTTTAGACTTTCATAATCATCTTGCTTATTGATTCTAACAATTAAATTTAATAGATTTTTAATTACTAAAATATCATTATCTTTACTTAGTGACTCTTCTTTTAAAATGGAAAGAGGAATACCTAAATATTCAAATATTTTTTTATATAAATCAAAGTTCTTACTTTTATCTAATAAAATAACAAAATCTTTATATTCAATTGGTCTAATTACACTAGTATCTTTATCAAATACTAAATAGTTTGTACTTACTTTTTCTTTGATATCTTCACCAATAATAAATGCTTCTTCTTCGTCTTTTGTAATTGGACTGGTTTTATCTAGTGTATATGTATAAAGCTCCATATGATGATTATCTTTGGTTGCTCCTGCAGTTTCATAGGCAGCATTTCCAAAAACCATTTGATGAGATGCTTCATAATCGGCACCACCTATTTCATCATCCATAATTTGATTAAATAGTAAATTGATATCTTCTAATACTTCTCTTCTTGATCTAAAGTTTTTCACTAAATCAATTTTTATTCCTTGATCTGTATCACGATAAGTATCATATTTTTCTTTAAATAAATAAGGGTTGGCATTTCTAAAACGATAGATGGATTGTTTGATATCTCCTACCATATAGACATTGTTATTAGCAATCAAATTAATAAATGCTTCTTGAGTATCCGAAGTATCTTGATATTCATCTACCATAATTTCATGAAAACTAGAAGTTAATTCATCACGTATTTCTTTATTTTCTGAAACTATTTTTATTGCTAATCTAGAGATATCTGTAAAGTTATAGATTTCTTCTTGTTCTTTATATGCTGTTAGTCGTTTGTCTAATTCTTTTATAATATCTATTATTTCTTCTTGATTAGAAACGGTACTTTCTAGTTCTTCTTTAATCTCATCTAGAGAAGAATAAACCATTTCCTTTTTTAAAGCATCTAGTATGTCTTTTAATTGTTCCTTTAATTTTTTTCCTTCTTCGGGAGAGTTTTTAGGTAAATTAGGAAATCTAGCTATAGAATCTAATGCTTGTTTTTTTTCTTCATAACTTTCTTTTATTAATAAATCATGTAAACAGTCTTCTACTTTAGTCATATATTTTCCATCAAAATAAGAAGACATTTCTTGAACTAGTTGTCGTACTTGTTTTAGTTTCTTTTTTATACTTTGTAGATAATCTTCTATTACTTTATCCCAATTTTTAGTATAAGTATCTAGATAAGTTTCTAAGAATTTTTCTTTATCGTATTTTAATTCAATTTTTTGATAAATATCTAATAAAGATTTCTTTAATTCTTTATCATCCTTATAACAAAAGTCATGAATTAATTTAGTAAATTTCATATCTTGAAGTAAATACTTTTCATCTAAAATTTGATTTAATAGTTCTTCTTTTTTAATATTAATAACAACATCATCTGTAATTTGAATTTGATTGGTACAATTAATTACTGTATGATATTTTTTTACAATAGATAAAGCAAAGGAATCAAAAGTTGTGATGTAGGCTCCATCAATTCTATTCATTTCTTCTTCTAGACCTTTTGTTTTTCCTATGGCTTTTCTAATTCTTTCTTTCATTTCTGCAGCTGCGGCATTAGTAAATGTCAATACTAATAATTCATTAATATGTACACCACTTTTTAATTTTCTAATAACACGTTCTGTTAAAACAGCTGTCTTTCCTGAACCAGCTCCTGCTGATACAATAATATTTTTCCCTTCTTCATTAATAGCTAACTGTTGCTCGGGCGTCCAACTTGGCATTAGTATTCCTCCTCTTCTAGAAATGATAAATCGGCTACTTTATCTAAATACACTTTATCTTTTTCACTTTTATAACAAATATCTTTAAAATTACAATATTCACAAGAAAGATTTTTTCCATCATATATTTTAGGATTAATCGTAAAATCTCCTGCTAAGATTTTATTCATAGCCTTTTCTATTTCGTTTTTAGTATATTTAATCATATCATAGACTTGTTTATCATTAAGTACTTTGGAATGAACATAAAAGCCTTTATCTGTATATTTCATACTTTTGATTACTTCACTTTTTTCATAAGTTGGATCAAATCTTTCTAAAATACTGATATCATCCGTAGAATATCCTTGAAGTTTAATTCTTTCTTTTTTTAAGTCTTCTAATGGCTTTTTATCAAAAGATGGATAATTAAATAAAATATTTTGATAATAGATTCCAGTAAAAATAGGATTATCAAATACTTTTGAATAGTTAATTAAATATAAATATACTGGTAATTGCATAGAAAGCCCATATTTCATCTTTTCAATCTTGGTATCTACTGTTCCTGATTTATAGTCAACAATTGCAAAGTAAGTATCTTCAATCTTTTTATAATACAAAATCTTATCAATTGTTCCTGTAAAGATTACTTCAATATCTTTCTTTAGAGGTATTTCTATTCTTTGTTCATGTAATTCATCATTATAACCAAGAATTAAATCTTGTTTTCTTTCTTGCTCTAACAAATCTAATAATTCTTTTTTTAATCTAACTAGTAAGACTTTTTCTTTTAAAGATAATTCTCTTTTTTCTAGATACTTTTGATATTCTTCTTCAAAATTAAAGTTTTTATTTTTATATAATTGTAATATTTTATGATATAAAGATCCTATAAAAGCAGAAAACGTATCTTCGTATTTATTTATCTTCAAAACGTAAGTTAAATAATATTTAAATTTACATTCATTATAAGAATTGATACTTGTATATGATAATTTTAAAGGATATGGTAAATTTTCTAAATATTGTTCTTCGTTTATACCTTTAAATTTATTATCATATGTTTGATATGGAATTTGATAATGGGTATATAATTCCTTTAACATAGGAGTTAATTCTTGATACCTATTATAAGTATCTAGTTTAGCTCCTAATCTTAATTCATTATATAAATTACTTGAAGTGTAAGAATCTTCTTTAGGAGAGATTATTTTTATTTGATATTCATCAATTACACTGGATTTATACATACTTTGAAAAGGTGTTTGTAGTTTGTAAGATAAATATAAATTTTTAATAGAATATAATATATTCATTAAAGCTTCTTTGGCTTGATAGTTTTTTTCATCTGTTTTATATAAATCTACTTCGTCCTTATCTTTATCTGCAATAAACTCTGTATCTTTTTCTAGTTTTGGAAGTTGATCTTGATTAAAGCCTAAAACAAAGACATATTCGTCATCTAAAAATTCTTCTTGCTCTAAGTTTTTTACTCTTACTGCATTTTCATATTCTTCGCTTGGAATACCGGCTTTTTTTATTTTAGAAATTAATAATTCTTGATACTCTTTACTATCGTCTTTCAACTCTACTAAAGAATTTAGAATGGATACTAGCTTCTTAGTAATTTTATTACTGTTTTCTAAATCTAGGGTATTATCTTTTAAATAATCCTTTACTATTTTTGTTCCATAAATTGGATTGTTCATAGATAAATTAATCGGTATTTTATAATAAGAGAATATTCTATCTATCGTATAAAAATAATCTTTAGAAACATTGGTTAAATATATTTTATTTATATCAATTCCTTTTTTTAATAACTTTATAATCTCTAAAGCAGTGCCATTTACTTCTTCTTCCATTGTTTGATATTCTGTTACTGTTAGTTCACATTTAGGATGTTTTTCTTCCTCTTCTACTTTTAAAGCAAGTTTTTCAAATTGATTTAATCTTGGATAATTCATTACTTTGATTACTTTCTTTTTTAGATAATCTTTAAAAGTATTATTATATTCTAATAAACCATTATCTTTTAATTCTTGTTTTATTTTTTGTAAAAAGATTAGTTTTTTATTGGTGTATTTTTTTTCTAAATCTATTACATATAAATAGTTTAGATAAACTTGACATACATCTACTTTGTAATGATATTTTTTCATTAAATAAAAGCAGGCTTTGTCATCATACGAAAAGAAATAATTATTTAAATATTCTTCTTTTGTCATAAATTTTAAATTATATAATTTATTTTCTGCTTCTAAGTAATTTAATATTTTCTCTTTTTCTGCATTTGGACAGATAATTAACATATTATTTTCTAGTTTTTGCATGTTTTTCACCTACTTTGTTTTCTTTTTTCTGATCTATCATATATCCTAAAGTAATTACTGCTAATAAAGATTCAAAAATTTGGATAGAATATGCATATCTAGGCATTACTTCAATTCCTAAATACACGCCAAAATATACTAATAAAATTAAAATAATTAGGATTTGTTCTTTTTTATAATTTTTCTTAAATAAAGTAATGCTACTAAATAAAGACATAATAATAAAGAAATAAATAAAGACTTGGTTGATTGCTGTTGGTAAAAGTATTTTATCTTGGTCTTTGATATAACCTAGTTGCCATGATAAATCAGAGTTAAACCATAATATTTTTATTTTTTTTAAGAAAAGTATTGGATATTGTTGCCAGTCTTCTTTGATTCTTTTTACTAGTTCTTCCTTTGTTTTTTCTTCACTAGTAGCATAAATACTAGCGTCTTCTTCACTATATCTTCCTTGACTTTCTATATTTAAGCCTTCTAAAAATTTCCAGGCTGTATTTTTGTTATCTAGTCCACTCGGACTAATATTTGTTGCTTTTAAAAGAAATGATGAAGATGTTGTTAAAATAAAATAAGTTAAAATAATAATCGCTAAATTCATTATCAGTACTTTTTTATGTTCTTTTTTTATCATTAGAAAGATAGTGTATAAAAAGAAGGCAAAAAGGATTACAATAGTTTCACTTCTTAACATATTACTGAATCCTAATAAAAGTCCGATTAGGATTGCCATTATTTTCTTTTCTTTTTTCTTGGTTATCCATAAGTAGATAGCAATTAATATGAGTAACATTGGTAGTAATTGATTTGTTAATACTGTATTTAATAATAATGGAAATAAAAATATAGAATATATAATACTTATTATCTCGGCTGCTTTTTCATTAGCTAATTTTTTTCCTATAACATAAATCATAACGACAGTTAAAGAAGTAACGATAGCATTTACTACTTTTAAAAAGGTAATACTATTAATTATACTTAATAATATGGCCTGATATAATACATGTCCCATTTGATATCCCCATAGAAGAAAATATGGCATTGTCTTATAATGATCTGTTTTATTTACAATTTCTAAAGAAGCATCCAACATTGTTTTAAAATCTGATATTACCGGAGTATCTATTACTAAAATGACTCCTATTCTAAGTATTAAAGAAAATAAAAATATAAAAATTATAAATTTATGATTCTTTATCCAGTTTCTTACTTTATTCATTTCTATCACCATTTATATTATAGCAAGTTTTTAATAGTAGTCATAATAATATTAGATATTTTTTTCGGTTTTATTATTTTCCAATAAAAAAAGAAGCGATTATGCTTCTTCTTTTACTTCTACAACAGTTTTTCCTTTGTAGTTTCCACATTTAGGACAAACTCTATGAGCTTTAATCATTTCTCCACAGTTTGGACATTTTACCATACCAGGTACTTCCATGGCATTATGACTTCTTCTCATTCTTTTTCTTGTCTTTGAAACTTTACGAAAAGGAACAGCGAACATTTGAATGTCTAATTTCATCATATTATCACTCCTCTTTCATCTTATCCAATAACTCACTGAATGGATTATTATTATTTGTAAGTTCATTTTCACTCACTAATTTCCAGCCGTCTCCTCGAAATTTAGAAAAGTCTTTTACCTTTGTAAATTGTAGAGGGACCTCCAGTACAATATTTTCCCATAAAAATGAAAATATATCAAGAGTATTTTCGTTTTTTTTGCAATTTTCTTCTATTTTATCATCATATTCTATAGAAAATGGGTATTCTACTGGTTCTAATGATATAGAATCTTCAATAACCATATTCCCTTCTATTTTACAATTAATACTATCTACTTCTTCATTAATATCATCTTCACTTGGAGATAAATAAATATAACCATCTACTTTAATATTTTCAAGTCTTTTTACTCCTGTTGTTCCAAAATAAGTCTCTGGAATTGTATAAAGAGAAGTAATATCTATTTTATTTACTGTATGACTATGAAGTGGCATTAAATCAATATTCATATTTTCACCTCTACTTTGTAGTTAATATTGCTAACTGATTATCATCTTCAATAATTTGTATTTCCCCGTGATAATGTCTAACTGTTCCTGCCTTAATTGCTGTATCTTGCCTTGTCCAAACTCGAATTACATATTCTTTTTCTCCTAAGGCTTTTATTTTTTCCTTTTTTAAAACATTATCGGTTAAATCTGATAAATTATAAATTTCTGTTTTTTTATCATCTTTAATAGAAACACGAATACTATCTTTTGGCATTTGATAATCACTACATTCATCTTCAAATATTTTTTCTAAATCGTCTACTAATTTAATTGTATAATTGACAGGAATTGTCATATTATTTTTTATTGTGAATGTATAAGCTTGAGAAGCTAGACCAACAGCATCCGTCACTGGAGTTACTTTAGTTAGAGTTACTTTATCTTTAGTTTCTTCATGAAAAGTAATATCTAAAGACTCTGAACTATAATCTGTATCTCTTTCATTTTGAAATTTATAATATATATGATGAGTGGCAAAAATTGCTAACGCAAAAATGAAGCAAATAATAATGACACTCTTAATTCTTTGCTTTTTATAATTATTGTACATAATACACCTCTGTTACTATGATAATATTTATCTTTTATTTCGTCAACTTTTTTAGTATGATAAATCAATTGTTTTTAAAAATTCGTTAGCAACATTTTCAGGACTTTTACCTAATTCATCCACTTGATAATTTAATTCTTGCATTACTTCATCTGTTAAATAAGATCCTAATGTATTTAAAATAGGTTCTAGTTTTGGATATTTTTTTAATGTGTCTTCTCTAACTAGGGGAATGGCATTATATGGTGGGAAAAAGTTTTTATCATCTTCTAAAACAACTAAATTAAACTTTTTTAATAGACCATCGGTTGTAAAAGCATCTATCACTTGGGCATTGTCATTCATTAATGCTGTATATCTTGGACTTCCATCAATACCAATAGTATCTTTAAATTCTAATTGATAAGCTTTTTTTAATCCAGGCAAGCCATCTTTTCTATTGATGAATTCTAGTGTAGGAGCAATCGTTAATAAATTAGAGACTTGGGAGAGGTCACTAATTGTTTTTAAATTGTATTTTTCACTAGTTGCTTGTGTTACTGCTAAAGCATAAGTATTATTAAAATTCATTTGATTTAATACAGCAATATTATATTTTTCATGCATTTCTTTTTTTACTGTTTGATACACTTTATTAATATCTGATATTGGTTCATATTTTAAAATATCTGTATAGTCTGTACCAGCATAATCTATATATAAATCAATATCTTTATTTGTCAATGCTGAAAATACAACTTGAGCACCACCTAAATTACACTCTCTCGTTACTTTGATATCACTATTTTCTTCAATTGCGCTTGCTGTCATATAACATAGAATTTCTTGCTCCGTAAAATCTTTACTACCTACTGTTACAGTATTTTCTTCTTTTTTACTAAAATCTAAATCTTGAATAAATAGTATTATTAATAATAGAATTGCAACGATTACAATGATTTTATCTTTGCGACGTTCTTTTTTTATTTTATCTTTATTTTCTTTTTGAAGACTTACAGGTGTTACTAATTTTTCTATAGCTCCAAAAAAATAATCTACTAATAACGCTAAAATACAGGCTGGGATGGCTCCTGCTAAAATTTGATAGTTATTTACAGTACGAATTCCAGAAAAAATTAAATATCCTAGGCCTCCTCCACCAATAAAAGCAGCCATTGTCATTAACCCTACGGCACTAACAGATGATATTCTTACACCAGCCATAATAATTGGTAGAGCTTCAGGAATTTGTATTTTTGTTAATATTTGAGCTTTAGTAAGACCTATTCCTGTTGCTGCTTCAATCGTTGATGATGGAATGTTAGAAATTCCAGTATAAGTATTTTTTATAATTGGTAATAATGAATATAAAACAACTACTACAATCGCTGGTATGGTACCTATTCCTAAAAAAGGAATCATAAAGCCTAAAAGAGCCATACTAGGAATTGCTTGAGCAACACTTGTAATGCCTAAGACTGGTTTATTTAATTTCTTCTTATAACTAATTAATATACCAATTGGTACCCCTATTATAATAGCAATCAATAACGCTAAAGAAGTTAGTTTAATATGTTCTATACATAAAGAGATGATTTGTTCTTTATTCTCTATTAAATAATTGAATAATTTCATTTTTCATCCTCCTCAATAAATTGTTGACTTAAAGCTGTAATTAAACTACTTCTTGTAATTAATCCTACTAAATGATTATTTCTATCAATGACTGGAATAGTTGCTGACTTTGTATCCGTTACTACTTTTGTTAAATCAACAATAGAATCATTTTCTTTTACTGTCGTAATATCTCTTTCAATATAAGACTTGATGCCTTTTTCTTTTTTATTCTTTAAACTTAGGCTTTCAGCATATAAGATTCCTAATAGTTCTCTTTCTTCATTAATAACCATTAGACTATCTACTTTACTCATACGCATTTTATTAATACAGTAAAATTTAGAATCCTCTTCTTTACAAGTAATTGGTCTTGTTATCATAATGTCTTTTACTTTAATTAATTCTGGAGAATTCCAAATTCTCTTTTTACCTACAAAGTTTTCTACAAAATCATTAGCGGGATGTTTTAAAATGTTTTCTGGAGTATCGTATTGTATTAGTTTTCCTTGATCCATAATGGCAATTTTATCTGCTAATTTGATAGCTTCATCCATATCATGAGTAACGAAAACGATTGTTTTATGAAACTTTCTTTGAAGTTTTAATAATTCGTCTTGTAGAGCAGTTCTACTCATAGGATCTAGAGCACTAAAAGGTTCATCCATCAATATAATTTTAGGGCCTGTCATGAAGGCTCTAGCTATTCCTATTCTTTGTAATTGGCCTCCTGATAATTCATTAGGATATCGTTCTAATAGTTTTTCATCTAGACCAACCATTGTCATCATTTCTTTTACTCTTTTTTTACGTTTTTCTTCTGGCATCTTTATAATTTTAGCAATAATTTCAATGTTTTCTTTAATTGTCATATGAGAAAATAGTCCTGTTTGTTGAATAACATAACCCATTTTTCTTCTTAATTTAATACTATTTATCTTTTTAATATTTTGTTTATTAATAATAATTTCTCCAGAAGTGGGCATTATTAGTTTATTAATCATCTTTAATGTTGTTGTTTTACCACATCCAGATTCTCCAATAAGGCAAACTAAGTCGCCATCTTCAATGGTAAATGAGATATCTTTTAATACTGTTGTATTTTTATAACTTTTACTGACATTTTTAAATACAATCACGTATATTCCTCCTATCCTTTTTACATTATACCATTTTATTTTCTGTTTGTTTTAAAACATAGAAAAAAAGAGTTTATAAAAACCCTTTTTACACATCTTTACTTTTTAAAGCTTTGGCAAATCTAGACCAAATTTTTTCGTTAGAGTAATTTAAAATACCTACTTTATATACTTTTAATCCATATTTTATCATTAATGCTATAACAATAATCAAAACAATAATAGATATCAATACATCCATCATAGTTGTTTGCCCTATAATATATAAAGATGGAGCAACAAGGCAAGAAATAAATGGTACATAAGATAAAATCCTAATTAAAAGTGAACCATTGAACATACCTGCCATAATAGCTAAATAATATCCTGCTAAAAGGACTAACATAATTGGTGTTTGAATTTGTTGAAAGTCTTCCATATTCGTAGTCATAGATGCTAAAATACCAGCAATTAGAGAATAAGCAATAAATGATAAGATTAACATAATAATAGCTGCTGGTAGTAAAGACCAAAGCTTTGTTGTAAAGCCTGTATCTATTAAAGTCTTTAATAAACTACTAATATTTTCCCCTAAACTTAACTGTCCTTTTGTACTGATTAATAAACCTATTACAGCATATAGAATTAATAAAATTCCTTGTGTTATAATAAAGATATTACTTGCTAACACTTTAGATAATAAGTGAATTTTAGGACTTACATTGGAAATAATAATTTCCATACTCTTAGTTGTTTTTTCTTCACAAATTTCTCCTCCAATCATTTGGACTAAGAAAATAATTAACATAAAGAATGGTAATATTAGTGTTGGAAAAATTGTACTCATGATCATTTCCATATTTTCGTCTGTTGATTTTTGATTGTTTAATATTACACGTTCAATTTCCATAGGAGATGTTACCTTTGCTAAAACATTAGGATCTACATTAGTCTTTGCTAAAGCTACGGCAGATTTTGTTGTATTTAAGCCTTGAGAAAGATATTGATATGTTGTATTATCAATCTTTTCTTTGCTTATTACTTTTGCGGTTACATAGTTTTTATCATCATTTTCAAAAACTATTACTATATTATTTCCTTTTAAGTTTTTTTCTAATTCTTTTTGTGGCTTTGCAGTTTTTGTTATTTTCATTTCTTGTGTAAATGTATCTTCATTTAATTTTTGTAATTCGTCCATAGATGCTTTAAATATGGGATAAGATAGTTCTGTTTTATCTATTACCATTATTTTTACTTTTTCACTAAAGTCTCCTCCGAAGAATGCGATAATAGAATTAATATTAATTAAAGCAATAATGACGATAGCTAACATGATATTAACACCAAGAAACCATTTGGATTTTACTTTTTTCTTTAGGCTTTGCTTTGTTAAATACCAAAATTTACTACTCATGAACTTCACCTACTTTCGCAATAAATATTTCATTTAATGTTGGCTCTGTAACATCATATTTGGTAATATTACAATTCTTTATTTTTTGAAATACTTTAGGAGCAATATTTTCATCTTCAATCTTTACTTCATATTCATCCTGTATTTTAGTAATAGATACAATTCCTTTCATTTTTTCTAATTCTTTTATAGGTAAATTTTCTCCTCGAATTAAAATATTTTTCTTTTTATAAGCCTTTTTAATGTCTTTTACATAACCATCTACGATTGGTTTTCCTTTCACTAGTATAATTAATTTTTCACAAAAGTTTTCAATATGTTCCATTTGATGAGATGAAAATATGATAGAGCATCCTTCTTTTTGTAATTTAAAAATAGCTTTTTTCATTAATTCTACATTAATAGGATCTAATCCTGTAAATGGTTCATCTAATATTAATAATTTAGGATGATGAATAACAGCTGAGATAAATTGTACTTTTTGTTGATTACCTTTAGACAATTCTTTTATTTTACGATTTTCATAATCTTCTATTTGAAATCCTTTTAACCATTTTTCTAGTTCTTTTTCAATTTCTTTTTCTTTCATTCCTTTTAAAATACCATAAAAAATAATTTGTTCTTTTACTGTCATTTTGGTTAGAAGACTTCTCTCTTCTGTTACAAACCCAATTTTATCGGTAATAGAATAGTCGATATGTTTACCATCTAATAAAACTTCTCCTTCTGTTGCTTCTAGTAAGCCCATAATAATTCTAAAAGTTGTTGTTTTTCCTGCACCATTTTCTCCTAATAAGCCAAAGATTTCTCCATCTTTTACTTCAAATGATAGATTATCTACTGCTTTATTATTTCCATAATATTTTACTATATTTTTAACTTGTAGCATAATTTACTCCTCTCTATTAATATTCTAGCATTTTCTTAATTTTTTTCCTACTTTTTTCATAAAAAAAATCCTAGAATTCTAGGATTCATTTTTAAGCATTTTGTAAAAAAGCTATATAGCCACGGTAGGCTTCATAAATATCTGCTTTGCTAGTTACTTCCCAAGGAGCATGCATGCTTAATACTCCTACTCCACAATCTATTACTTCAACATTATAGTTAGCTAGAATATAAGCAATGGTTCCTCCTCCACCAATATCTACTTTTCCAAGTTCTGATATTTGGAAAGATACATTAGCATCATCCATAATTTTTCTAAGTTCAGCAATATATTCAGCATTGGCATCGTTACTACCACTTTTTCCTCTAACACCAGTGTATTTACAGAAAACAACACCTTGTCCAAGATAAGATGAATTTCTTTCGTCCATTACTGATCTGTATAATGGATCAAAGGCTGCATTTACATCACTAGATAACATTTTAGAATGATTTAGTACTCTTCGGGTAGCAAGATTAGAATCATCTCCCATTAAAGCACATATTTCAGCAATTGCATTATCAAAGAAATGAGACTCCATACCTGTTGCTCCTACACTGCCTATTTCTTCTTTATCTACTAAAATACAACTTAATGTTTTCTTGGTATTTTCTACTTCTAAAAAAGCTTCCAAAGAAGTATATGCACAAACTCTATCATCTTGTCCATAAGACATTATCATACTTCTATCAAGTCCAAAGTCTCTTGCTTTTCCTGCTGGTACTGCTTCTATTTCTGCAGATAAGAAGTCGTCTTCTTCTATATCATACTTTTCTTTTAAAATATTTAAGATATTTTGTTTAACTGCTTCTTTTTCTTCTTTTTCTAAACTTATTGGTTTACTACCAATTAAAATATCTAAGTCTTCTCCTTCAATTAATTTAGAAGCTTCTTTTTTCATTTGCTCACTAGCTAAGTGTGGTAATAAGTCGGTAATACCTACAACAGGATCATCTTCCTCTTCACCAAGGCATATATTTAATTTTGTTCCATCTTTTTTTACTATTACTCCGTGTAAAGCTAATGGTAAAGTTACCCATTGATATTTTTTAATACCACCATAGTAATGTGTATCAAAATAAGCTAATTCATTACTCTCATAAATAGGATTGGCTTTTAAATCAATTCTTGGAGAATCAATATGTGCTCCTAAAATATTCATTCCTTTTGTTAATGGCTCTGTTCCAATATTAAATAAAGCAACCGCTTTTCCCTTGTTATTCACATAGATTTTATCTCCAGGAAGAATTCTTTTATTTTCTTTTATATAGTCTTCTAAATCTTCGTAACCTTTTTCTTTAGCACGTCTAATGATTTCTTTTGTTGCTTCTCGCTCTGTTTTTGATACTGTTAAAAATTTTTTATAATCTGTACATAGTTCTTCTAATTTGGCTAAATCCTGATCTGTATATTTTTTCCAGGCATTTTCTTTTTTCATTTTCTCATCCTCCTATTATTAGTATACCATTTTTTTTTTTTTTTTTAAATAATATATAAAGAGTATTTCTACTCTATTTTTTTTTTTTATTTTTTAT
>CALVSS010000026.1 GCA_944359095.1 uncultured Bacilli bacterium
TTAGAATCTTTAGGAGTAAATAATATTATTACATTTGATTGTCATGACCCTAATGTATCTAATGCCATACCTAATTTACCATTTGAAAATATCTTCGCAACAGATACTATTTTAAAAGAATTATTTTCTAATGAAAAAATAGACAAAGAGAAACTATTAGTAATCAGTCCAGACATGGGAGCTATGGAAAGAGCCAGATATTATGCTGAAATATTAGGTTGCGATGTAGGCCTATTTTATAAAAGAAGAGATTTAAGCAAGATTGTTGATGGTAAAAATCCAATAGTAGAACACGTATATCTTGGTAAAAATCCTAAAGATTATACAGTGTTAGTAATAGATGATATGATAGCATCTGGAGGATCTATGATTGATGTTGCTAAAGAATTAACTAAAAGAGGAGCAAAGTCAATTGTTTTAATTGCTACATTTTCATTATTTACATCTGGAATAGAATTATTTGAAAAAGCTTATAATAATAAATTGTTTACCAGAGTATATTCAACAAACTTATTATATGTTCCAGAATATATTAAAGAAAAGAAATGGTATCATAGTGTAGATTGTTCTGAACAATTAGCAAAAATTATTTTAGAACATAATCAAACAGGAACAATAGAAGATGCAGATTTAGAAGATGAAAAAGAATTAATCCAACAAATAAATGGAAGTCAACAAAAATAAATGTATTAAAAAATGCATAAAAATGCATAATTTGTAAAAATAACATTATATGCTATAATATACCTATCAAGGAGAATAGACTATGAAAAAATGCATTATTATTATGAATCCCGAAAGTGGTAAAGTAAAAAGTTTACGTAGTAAGCAAGCATTTTATGATGTATTAAGAAAACACGGCTATGATGCGGAAATAAGATATACAAAAGGTCCGAAAGATGCAACAAGAATTGTGGAAGAACTAGAAGATGATGTAGACTTAGTCATTAGTGCTGGTGGAGACGGAACGTTAAATGAAGTTGTAACAGGTAATTTACGTCGTGAAAAGAAACTTGTAATTGCCAATCTTCCAATGGGTACCACGAATGATGTTGCCAATATGTATGGCTATACAAAAGACTATAAGAAAAACTTAGAATTGCTTCTAAACGGAGTGAGAAAAAAAGTAGATATTTGTTATATTGATAAAACCCCATTTGTATATGTAGCCTGTCTTGGAGACTATATTGATATGGCCTATAATACTCCTAGAGATTTAAAGAAAAAATATGGAAAAATTGCCTACATATTATATGGTTTAAGACAATTACGTAATAAAATTACTAGATATAAAATAAAATATAAAGTAAATGGAGAAGAACATAGTGGAGAATATTCCTTTTTCTTTGTCACCAATTCTTCCAGAGTAGCAGGAGTAGACGATATTTATTATGATATTAAAATGGATGATAATATGTTTGAAGTAGCCCTTGCTAATCCGAAAACCAAACCAGAAATATTAAAAATGTTAGTACAGGTAACTATGAAAGATGTCAAAGATGTACCAGGAATAACATATTATAGAACAAATGAATTTGAAATAGAGTTTTTAGATAAGCCAAAAACATCTTGGTGTATTGATGGAGAAGAATATCCAAGTAATTCGTCTAAATTTAAATTTAAAGTAGAGCAAAAAATAAAGATGTTAATTCCTAAAATAAACGCCAAAAAATTATTTGATAAATAGGAGTAAGTATGAAAAAAGAAGTTCCACAAAAAGAAAACAAAAAGCAAGTAAGAATCAATATTATTGTTTATCTAGTACTAAGATTTCTAGTAATCTTATGTATGGTAGAGCAATCCTTAAAAGGAAATTGGCATAGTGTTGCATTATGCTTTTTAACTTTAATATTATTTACATTACCCACAGTTGCTTCTAGAACATTTAAAGTTAAATTACCAACAACCCTAGAAATTATTGTATATCTATTTATATTTGCCGCTGAAATATTAGGAGAAATTCAAAACTTCTACGGAATATTTAAACATTGGGATACTATGTTACACACTCTTAATGGCTTTTTATCAGCAGCAGTAGGATTTTCATTAATTGATATTTTAAATAGAACAGACAAATTTCATATTAAAATGACACCTGCCTTTGTAGCTTTAGTAGCCTTTTGCTTTTCTATGACAATAGGAGTACTATGGGAATTCTTTGAATATAGTGCAGATCGTTATTTTAATACAGATATGCAAAAAGATAGAATTGTACAGAAGATATCTTCTGTAGAATTAAATAAAGAAAATAAAAATGATCCTGTAATCATAGATAATATAAATAAAACCGTTATCTATAGTGATAATAACAAAGTAACAACAATAGAAGGTGGGTATCTAGATATTGGTATCATTGATACAATGAAAGACTTAATTGTAAATTTCATAGGAGCACTAGTATTTTCAATTTTAGGATTTCTATATATTAAAGACCGTGATGAATATAAATTTATTGAAAGATTTATCCCATCCCTAAAAAAATTTCAAGAAGAATAAAAGTAACAAGGCACTATGTCTTGTTTTTTAAATTTAAAAATTGTTTTGACACACAGTATAAAATAGTCCATAATATAATAAGAAGGAGAATAGAAAAAATGAAAAAAATTTTATTTGTAGTAATTTGTGGATTATTAGTACTAACTACGGTTAATGTTCAAGCAAAAGAAAATATGACAGAATCTATTGGTACAACATCAGCAACGATTAAAGGTAATAATTATGTAATTGATAATGAATCAAAAACTATTACTGTAACTTCAAATGCCAATATAGAGGTAAGTGGTAATGCTGAAGATTATAAATTAGTAGTTGATAATAATGCAAAAGATGTAAAAATCACCTTAAATAACTATACTGGAATTACTGGTGGATGGGCAGATACTATAGGATTAAAAGAAAATAGTGAAGCAGAAATTATTTTAGTTGGACAAAATACACTACAAGTGGGAAATGAAGCATCTGCTATTCGTGTTCCTGAAGGAACTACACTAACAATTAGTGGAGAAGGTACATTATCTGCTAAAATTTCCAATGGTAATTCAGCTGCTTCAAGTGCTGTAATTGGTAGTGCCTATAATTATCCATTTGGTGATATTATAATTAATAGTGGTACAATTTATACAAGTTATACCGGTGGAGGCCAAATAACTGGTATTGGAAGCGGATATTGGTATTTTGATGTAGAATGCAAAGGAACAATTACTTTAAACGGTGGAGTTGTTCATACTGATGTAATTGGAAATCCCGCAGGTAAAACAAATATATTTTTAAAAGGATCTAATAAAGCAGTAGTATATGCTAACCAAATAAATGCCGATCAAAGTGAATTTAATGGAATAATTTTTGATGGAGAAGGAAAAAATGGTACTGTAATAGGAAATGTAGAACTTGTACAGGATATTGAAATACCTACAGACGGAAAATTAGAAATGCCAAAAGATTCCACTCTTACAGTAAAACCAAATGTTACGATAATAAATAATGGACAAATTATAAATAATAGAAAAATCGTCAATAAAGGTTTAATCCAAAACAACAATAAAATTGAAAATAATGGAGAAATAACTTCAGCAACAGAAATTAATAATGTAGATGGAAATGAAATAAAGCCAATAATTTATGTTATAACAGTAAATGTTGGTAAAGGTGGTAGTATTGATAAAGAAAAAGTAACAACTATCAACTATGGAGAAGAATATACAACTACAATTACACCTAATAAAGGATACAAGATAAAATCTATAACAGTAAATGATGTAGATTATACCTCAAAAGTAATAGATAATAAGCTAACACTTTCAAATATTGAAAGTAACTTAACAATAAATATAGAATTTGAAAAAAAACAAAGTATTGCAGATAATCCAGAAACATCAGATAACTTATTCTTATATTTAAGTACTATCATAATATCATTGATAGGTATTGCTGGAACAACTATCTATTTAATAAAAAATAAGGGTGAAAGACTATAAAGATATAGTCTTTTTTTTGTCATAATTTGTCGAACGAAACATTTGTCATAATTTGTCGAAACGCTAGCCAAAAAATAAATAATGTTTTATATTGCATATAGAGGTGAAATCATGTTAGATATGACATCACAAATTAGTAGAGGAATTACATTTATAAGATTGGAGGGAGAATTAACTACAAATAACTTTTATAAAGTAGCAGAAGAAATAAACTATTTACTATATAAACAAGGAATGATAGCTTATGTATTTAATTTAAAAAAAGTAAAAAGGGTTGATAAAAATATATTAGGAAGTATGCAAAATAAATTAACAGAAATATTTTTAAAATGTGGTAGTGTAGTATTCTGTGGAATATCAGAAAAATTAAAAAAGAGTTTAGGAGAAAGAAAAGATCAACTATTTTATGTAACAGAAGAAAAAGAAGTATTTCAATATATCAATATATAAAGGAGAGACTATGGAAAACATATTGGAATATGAAAATTTAATATATAAGATGATTAGTCGTTATAAAAATTATGATAAAGATGATTTATATCAAGTAGCTATGATTGGTTTAATAAATGCTAAAAAAAATTTTAATCCTAAAGAAAGTACTAAATTCTCAACCTATGCTTATTACTATATTTTAGGAGAAATTAATAATTTTATTTCTAATAGTAATCCAGTAAAAATAAGTAAAGATTTATTACGTTTAAATAAAAGTTTAGAAAAAGCCAAAGAGGTGATGATGCAAAGATTAAAAAGAGAACCAACAACAGAAGAACTATCTATTTTTTTAGAAATACCAATAGAAAAAATAGAAGAAGCCTATCTAGCAACTAGAAAAGTAGAAAGCCTAGATTATGCCTATGAAGACGAAGGAAATAATTTATATAATAGTTTTGGAAAAGAAGAAGAAGCAATGACAGAAGAAATTCTTGATTTAAAAATGGCTATAAAAGAATTACCACCCGAAGAAAAAAAACTAATTATAGCAAGATACTATGAAGGACTAACTCAACAAGAAACAAGTAAAACTTTAGGAATGAGTCAGGTACAAGTATCTAGAAAAGAAACAAAAATATTACAAAAATTAAAAACAACATTATAAGAGGTGAATTTTTCACCTCTTTTTGTATGAAATAGAAAATAATGGTAAGACTAAAAATGGTGAATAAATATGAAAGTAGAAAAATATGAAAAGATTGCAAAAGATTTTAAACCAGAAACTCATAAAATTAGAAATGCTATGATTGCTTTTGTAGTTGGTGGATTGATTGGACTACTTGGAGAAATAATTATAGAAGTATTATGTCACTATACTCATATTTCTAGAAGTAGTGCCGGTACTATTATGATCGTAATTATGATATTTACTGCTTCTTTATCAACAGCTTTAGGCTTTTTTGACAAACTAGTAACTAAGTGTAAATGTGGACTTTTAATACCAATTACAGGATTTGCTCATTCTATGACAAGTGCTGCCCTAGACTATAAAAAGGAAGGACCAATTTATGGTATTGGAACTAATATATTTAAATTAGCAGGATCTGTTATTTTATATGGTATTATGGCTGCTTGGTTTTTTGGTATGATTCGCTTTCTATTAGGAGG
The DNA here is from genome assembly GCA_944359095.1 of uncultured Bacilli bacterium. Taxonomy (GTDB): domain Bacteria; phylum Bacillota_I; class Bacilli_A; order RF39; family UBA660; genus Faecimonas. The sequence continues at coordinate 5,574 of CALVSS010000026.1, forward strand.
GAGAATATGACATTTACTTATAATGATGTATATGTAAAAGATACCGCAACGATTGCTGGACCTTATGAAAAAAAGGGACCATTAAAAAAGTATTTTGATAAAACTTTCGATGATTTATATTTTGAAGAAGACTCTTGGGAAAAAGCAGAAATAAAAACAGTAGAAGAAAGTTTAAAATTATTACATAAGAAAGTAGGAATGAAAAGAAAAGAAGTAGATGTCATACTAGGAGGGGATTTACAAAATCAAATTGCCGCAACAACCTATGGAGCCTATAATTTTTCAAAATCTTTTTTAGGTCTTTATGGTGCTTGTTCTACTTCGGTAGAAGCAATGATTTTAGGTAGTGTACTAATTGATTCAAAAAAAGTAAAAAATGCTATTGTAACAGTATCTTCTCATAATATGGTAGCCGAAAAACAATTTAGAAATCCAACAGAATATGGAGCACCAAAACCACCATCAGCAACTTTTACAGCTACAGGAAGTGCCTCTTTATTATTAACAAACGAAAAAACAGAGATTAGAGTAGAGTCTTCTACAATAGGTCAAATTACAAATTTAAATCAAAATGATCCTAACGATATGGGAAAAGTAATGGCTCCTGCTGCAATAGATACTATAAGAAGGCATTTAAAAGATTTAAATAGAAAGCCAGACTATTATGATTTAATTGTAACAGGAGACTTAGGAATTTATGGTAGAGAAATATTAAAAGAATATATATTAGAAGAATATGATTTAGATTTATCTAAAAATTATAATGACTGTGGAGTCATGCTATATGATTTAAAAAAACAAGAAGAATGTTTAGCAGGAGGAAGTGGCCCTGTATGTAGTGCATTAGTATCTTTTGGATATATTTATCATGAAATGAAAAAGAAGAACTTAAAAAAGGTATTAATAGTCGCAACAGGAGCCTTATTCTCACCAACAATGGTTCATCAAAAAGAAAATATTTATTCTATTGCAAATGCAATTAGTTTGGAGGTAGTGTAAATGTTATTCATAAATTCATTTTTATTCTGTGGAGCAGTTTGTCTAATTGCACAAATTATTTTAGATAATACTAAACTAACTCCAGGACATGTAACAAGTTTATTCGTAGTACTTGGAGCATTCTTAGATTCTTTTAGTTTTTATGATAAAATTATAAAAGTAGTAGGAGGGGGAGCACTATTACCAATTACTAGTTTTGGACATTCCCTAATTCATGGAGCACTAGCAAAAGCAAATGTCTATGGAATTATGGGAATAATGATGGGAATGTTTGATTTAACCGCAGTAGGTATAACAGCAGCTATCATTTTTGCTTTTATCTTTACTTTAATATTTAAACCTAAAAATTAAATCTTTAAGTAATATAAAAAAACTGATTTTAAAATCAGTTTTTATTGTCTTGTAGAAAGTTCAATTATGAAATCAATATTATCATCTTTAGCCATAATATTTTTATGATATTCTCCACATTTTTGACATCGATAAATAATTTTATAAGTGTCCCTAAATTTTTCAATTCCAACAGGTTCTAACAACCCTAAACAAGTATTTTTTCTATCACCTGGCATAATATCTACATGTTTAGAATAAAGGCAAAAAGGGCAATGATCCCTAGCAGTATATCCTAAAGGTAATACTTTTTTACCACAGTGTTCACATATAAATTCTTCATCACGCATTGTAAAATTTTTCATAAGAACTCCTATTATTTAATTTTTTTATAATAATATTCATACGGCCTTGAATTACTTTCTTTACTATTAATTAAAATATTCATATAAGTTGAGAACCCTTTTTTATAAGGCTTAAATAAATCTGAATAAAATGTAACATTATCTTCTTTCATAACCAAATAATGATCTTTCCAACTAATATTTTCAAAGTTTGTAGAACCATCTTCATATAATTCTATATAATCATATTTACTACCAGTTTTTGTATGAACCTTTTTAGGATTAAATAAATATGGAGGTTCTACAATCTCTCCCATTAATTGCCATTTACCAACAAACTCTTTTGGATGTGTATTAGTAATATTTTTTTCTAAGTACATACGATGAGATAATTCCACATCATTTTCTTGAGCTAAATCATATGCCGCAACATATATATCTATTTTATCATCATTATATACTTCTTGAAAAGAACCACTAATTTGGATGTTATTTTCATTAGCATATTCAATTATTTTTTTATATGAATCTAAAATAGTAGTCTCAACAGTAGTATGTAAAACAGTTTTTACCTTTTTACTATTAATAACTCTAATTCCTCTTTTATTATATTCATATAGAAAATAAGGATTAGATAAAATATAATCAGGTAATATTCTACCAATAAAACATCTAGTATTTTTTTCTGAAAATCCTTTCTCATAATTTTCTACAATATAAGGATATTTTTTAAACTGTTCTTGTCTAATTTTTTTATCAAGTTTTTTAAGAACAAGTTCAATACCACCTCTAGATTTGATGGTAGTAGGGATCCCAACAATTGTAAAATTAGGGTTAGCAATAAATTCAACTTTTTGCTTTGTCATATTATTTTTCAATTTTTGTAGTATCATTATTTTTTTTGAGCTTTCATCTTCAATTTTTTTTATTTGTGCATTTAACTTTTCTTTATTTTCATTTTTCAATAAATCTTTAATTTCATCTAAAGAAAATCCTGAAAGTTGCAAATCTTTTATTTTCTTTAAAATATTAATTTGGTCTTCACTATAATATCTATAACCAGTTAAAGGATCAATTTTCACTGGTTTTAATAAATGAATTTTATCATAATACCTTAAAGTTTTAATTGTAGTTTCACATAAATATGAAAACTCTCCAATTCGATACATACAAATTTTCCTTTCTCAATGACAACATATCACTCCCCATAAGGGGAGAGTCAACCCTTTTTTTGTTTATAATTCATTATAGCATATAATTAAGGTTTTATGTTATAATGAAAAAGAAATAAAGATGGAAGTGAGTATATGAATTTCAAAACAAATGAATTTGAAGGTCCCCTAGATTTATTACTTCATTTAATAAAAGAAAATAAAATGGATATTATGAATATTGAAATAGAAAAAATTACAGAACAATATATTTCTTATTTAAATGAACAAAAGAAAATGAATTTAGAAATTGCTAGTGAATATTTAGTTATGGCCTCTGAATTAATTGAATTAAAATCTAAACTATTACTTCCAAATCCTAAAGTAGAAACAGAAGAAGGAGAAGAAATAGATCCAAGAGAAGATTTAGCAAATAGACTACTAGAATATCAAGCATACAAAGAAATAACAAAAGTATTAAAAGAAAAAGAAGAGTTAAGGAAAGAAATCTATACCAAATCTCCAGAAAACGTAAGAAACTATGTCGATGAAACTAGTAAATTGTCTACGGAAGTTACTTTAGATGATTTAGTAGAAGCTTTTAAAAAATATTTAGAAAGGAAAAAAGAAAGTAAGCCTTTAAAAACAAAAGTAACGACAAATGAAATTAGCGTATCTTCTCGAAGATTAGAAATTAAAAGTATTTTAAGAAAACGCCCTAAAGTTTCTTTCTTTGAATTATTTCCAGTATTAACGAAAGAATATGTTGTAGCAACTTTCCTAGCTATTTTAGAAATGGCTAAAAATAAGGAATTAAAAATTACGCAAGAGAAGAACTTTGATGACATTATTTGTGAGGTGTACAATGAAAAATAAGGCAATATTAGAAGGTTTATTATTTGTTGTTGGTGAAGATGGTTTAACCCTTGATCAAATAGAAGAGGTATTAGAGTTAACAGAAGATGAAGTAAAATCTCTAGTAAATGATTTAAAACATAGTTATGAACAAGAAGATAGAGGATTAAGAATAGATTTTTTAGGCAATCGTTTAAAATTAACAACCAAGTTTGAGCATAGAGAATATTATCAAAAACTATTAGAAAACCCAGATACCAATATTTTAAGTCAAGCTGCTCTAGAGACATTAGCAATTATTGCTTATAATGAACCAATTACAAGAATGCAAGTAGATAAAATAAGAGGGGTAAGCAGTAGTCAAATGATTAGAAAACTAGTAGCAAAAGGACTAATTAAAGAATCAGGAAGAAGTGATTTACCAGGAAGACCAATTCTATATGAAACAACAAATGAATTTTTAGATTACTTTGGTCTAAGTAATATAGATGAATTACCAGATATGGAAAAATATATAGATGAAGTAAAAGAAGAAAAAGAAGAAGAAGAAACAGATTTATATACATCTAAATATAAAGAACAATAAAAAAGGCCTACAAATATTTTGCAGACCTTTCTAATTGTTCTAAATAGATATCACCAAGACTAACAACTTGATCTTCTGGATTACTAGCAGAAGTTTGAATGATATTCATACTGTAATTAGAGGAAATATCATTGTAAAGCCTCATAATCGCAGGAAACTGTTCTTCTGTAATTTGATCTATGGATTGGATAAACAAATTACCACCAGTAAAGTGTCTATCTCCAGAAGTACATCCAACATAAGGAAGAATATGGAATTCATTCAATAATATTTGAATTAAAGTTGCTAAATTATCTTCTTTAACTTCACCAATTTTCACTCCCATTTTATCATATTCTGAAGTAATAATTCTTTGAAAGAAAGGAGCATGATTTTCTTCTTTCATAGGAATAATTCTCCCATCAGGCATAATAACTAGTCCTGGAATAAATGAATCAATTTGCTTTCTCATTCTATCACCATAACAATTATACCAAAAATTGAAGAAAATTAAAAATTTAATATTGGTATTTAATAGAAAGAATGATAGACTTTTATTAAAGGTGAGCGATATGTTAAATGAATTAAACACATTAAAAAAAGTAAGTACTGGGAAAAATTGGTAGACTACTATAATAATAATTTTATAAATCAAATAGGCTTCTTCCGATTTGAAGATATGCATACTAATTTTTTATTATCAGTATTAAAAGAAAATAATATCTATGGTTTAGGGAATTACCCAATAGAACAATTTATAAAATTAATAAAGAAAAAAAACACCAAAGCATTTCAAAAACTAGATTTATCAAAACTATATAAAATTGATAAATTAATAGTAGAAAAACAACAAGTAATTTCAGTAGGAAGACTAGATTTATATATCACTTGTAAAATCAGCACAGGCAACAATTTTCAAAATAGTATAGATTATACAATAATTGTGGAAAACAAACTTTTTAGTAGTGAAAGTGAAAAGCAATGCAAAAAATATGAGGAAGAATATCTTAATCAAGATAATGTAATCTTTGTCTATCTTTCTTTAGAAAAAAATCCCATAATATCAAGTGAAAAATTTATTAAAATTACTTATAAAGAACTAGTTGATAATGTATTGCAACCTTGTGCAGATATAGAAAAAAATAACATTAAATTTAATATAAACGAATATTTAAAAAGCTATATATATTTATACGATTTATATTATTTGAATAAAAACATAGAAATTCCAGTTACTAAAGATATAGAAAAAATTGTATGTAATATACTAATAGAATATAGCAAATGTTTAGAAAATTTACTTACAAACTTAAATAAAGTAGAATATTTGAACTTTTATGAAAATAATAAAAAGTATTTAAACATAATATATACTGTAATATATAGTCTAAATATTAATAAATCAATAAAGAAAGAAATAAATAATATTTTTCTAAATCAAAGGAATGTTGAAATAGTTAAAAGAATTTTAAGAAGACTATTAGAAAATAATGAAAATCTAAATTTAATTAAATATTCTCCAGTAAGTAATTGGAAAGTATTTATGACAAAGGAGGAAAAAGAAGATAAAGATGAACCACGAACTGAATGCTATCACTTATTAAAAACAAATAATAACAAAAAACAAATTTATTATGCGTCGCCAGTAACTAAAAGTGAATTGAAAGCATTTATTGAAATGGTAGATAAAAAATATCCCCAATATCATTTTATAGATGAATTTATAAGTGATTAAAAATGACAATAAAGGGAATCTTTCCAATTTATAAAATAACTGCAAAAGATTCCCTGAATTTCTTTAATAATCATACATAAGTTATAAGCTAGAAAATGAAAAAAACATAAATACTTTGAAAATTTAGCAAAAATTATAGAAAATAAAAAAAAGTATGATATAATCTAATATGTAATGCCTGCGTGGCGGAATTGGTAGACGCGCTGGACTCAAAATCCAGTGTTAGCGATAACGTGTCGGTTCGAGTCCGACCGCAGGCACCATAAGTTATTAAACTCGAACATTTGAATTCTCTCAAGTGTTCGAGTTTTAATATATAAAAATGGAATGGATAACATGATAACAATCAATAATAAAGAATATAATGATTATTTAATTACTAAAAATTGGGGAAAATTTTCTATTGATTCTAAGAAACAGGAAAAACAGGGAATATCTCCCACCATAACATTTAATATAAATGATGAAATAGTAATAGAAGTAGAGTTAACAATTACAAAAGAAGAATTAAAAAGCTATGAAATAAATAAAGAAATAGATATCAAAAAAGATATTAGCGATATTTTATATAATAATAAAAATGGGTGGATTTCGCTAATAACAGAAAATTACAATGGTAAGATAACAAGAATAAATAACATAGATTTTAAACTAAGTTTACAAGTAGAACAAGAAATCAAAATAGAAGACATTATAAGCTTACTAAAGTAACAGGAATTGACAAAGCTTCAAAAAAGTTGTATAATATGACCATTCATAAAGAAAAGAGGTAATATAATGGAATGGTTAATATTATGGCCTGCATCAATAATATTTAGTACTGGATATTTATTTAAGGCAGGAACAGAATTCTTAGATGATATTTATGAATCTGGATATAAAATAAATAAAAAGAAATTGCATGAACTATTATCTTTTACTTCAACTAAAAATTTATTGGCAAAGATGCCTATCCCATTTTATAACATTGCACTTACATCCAAAATGGTTGCTATGATGAAAAAAAGCAAAGAACAAATATTTGAAAAATTATATACTTTAGGTGTAATAAATGAGGATGGAGAAGAGGAAGAATTAGAAGTAATAGCAGAAGAAGAAGAAGAAAAAAAAGAGGATGAAGAGAAAGAGTTAGAAGCTGATACAAAGAAAGAAAACTCTAAAAAGATTCAAGACGAAACAGAAGAAATAACAAAAAATCATCAAGAAGAAAATAACAATACTAGAAATGCAATAACAGAAGAAAAAGAAAAGTTAGAAACTCTAAGAGAAAAAATTGTATCAGAATATAAAAATAAAGATACCAATACTAATATTACTGAAACGCCTAAAATATTTACTAGGAAAAGAATTTAATAATTCAAAAATTAAGAAGAGTCAGTCTTTATCGATTGATTCTTCTTTTTTTCGTGATAAAATAAAAATAAGGAGTGTAGTAAAATGAATAGTAAGTATCAAAAGAATATAGAATCTTTAAATGAATTAATAATAGATTACAAAAGTAAAAAGATAAATCAAAGAAAATATTTAATTTTCCTTGCTAAACTATTTAATATACCAATAGATAAAGAAAGAATAAAAGATTATGTTATTAGCAGCATAGATATAAGTTATCCAAGAGTTGAAGTAATAGATCAAAAAACAAATACCAAGTATCAAGCAAATTATACGTTAAAAGCAGATTTATTAAATATCATATCTGAAGAAAAATTATATAACAGCGTAATTTCTATAAATCCAAAACAAAAAATAGAAAAATTATATTATATTGGTGGTAAAACCCCAATAATTACTAAAAGGACTTATAATGTAGATAATATAAATATCACCATAGAGCAAGAAAAGAAACATAAGTTAAAAAATAATAACCAAAAGATAACCATAAGTGTCATAAAAAAGGATAGAAATGGTAATGAAATAAATTTGTTAACTAGATCATTGGAAACACATTATAAAAAAAAGCAATTAATATCAACCCAAGAAAAACTACAAATTCATAAAAAAATACAAGAAGATAAATATATATCTATAGAAGATAATCAATTAGTCTATGAAATTAATGAATTAATAGATAAGAAAACAGGAAACTATATCTATGGAATATGTTTAGAAGATGCAAAAGCAAAACCAAAGCCTCAATAT
>CALVSS010000027.1 GCA_944359095.1 uncultured Bacilli bacterium
ATTTTAAAGAGAGTTTAAATAAACTTTCAGAATTTAATAATGGTGGAAAAAACTTAATACAAATACTTTCTCAATTTATGTATTATTTGCGCGATATTCTTGTTCACTATTATGTTGATAACTCTGATATTCCTTATAATTTAAGTCTTGTGGAAAAACTTATAACGCAAATAAACGAAAAAATGTTCGATATTAAAAGAAGCGGTAATCCTAAAGTTTACATTGAAGTGTTATTGTTAAATTTTATGTCTTCATTTAATCATATGGATAATCAATTAAATAGTAAAAATCAAGTTCAATCTGAAATTTCATCTATTTCTGTTCCTGACAATGCTTTTGCTTCTAAAAATTCTATTTCTAATGAGAAAAATAATCCTTCTTTACCAGTTAAAGAAAAGGTTAATTCTTTGAAAAATGATGTTTCAGATAAAAACCTAGATAATTCTAAGAATGATGTTTCAGATAGAAATATAGATAATTCTAAGAATGATTTTAGCTTTGCTCTTACTAATCCTATTGTTAATATTGATGAAATTATGCGTGTACGTATTAATAATGCTTTTGCTTTAGCTAATAAGCAGGTTTTAAATCATGAACTTCAAAATTTAGAGTTATTAAATGATTATACATTTGACCAACAATTTGGTTATCTTGTTTGTGAAATTTTAAATTCAAAATTTAGGGTTGCAAGTGAAGATGTTTTAGTACTTAGTTATGAATATGATTCCATTGTTCAACAGGATTTATTACATTTAGAGGATATGGAAAATATTTATAATAAATTGACAAATTCTAAGAAGAAATTTGCTATTATAACTGATGATGAGTGGAATAAATTAAAACTTGATTATATTCATCATTTAAAGAATGGTGAACATTATGAAGTTTTGGAAGAACCTGATAAAGTATTCAAAAAAGAAGAAAAGGATGATATAATATTAAATGATGCCGCTAGTATCTTTGGCGATGTCGTAGAATTTGATTAAAAGGAGATTATTATGAATATACAAGCTATGATGAAGCAAGCTCAAAAATTACAAAAAGATATGATGAATGTTAAAGAGGAGATTGATTCTTCTTTATTTGAAGGAGAGAGCTCTCTTGTTAAAGTGACTGTTAAAGGAACTAAAGAAGTAGTAAAAGTTGAAATTGATAAATCTAATCCTCTTGATGCTGATGATTTAGAAATGTTAGAAGATATGATTATGGTAGCTATTAATGATGCTAATAAGAAAGTAGATCAGGAAACAGAAAAGAAAATGGGAAAATTTGGTAATATACCAGGTTTGTTTTAATTAGATAATGTATCCAGATAGTGTTAAAAATTTAATAGAGGCATTTAAATATTTACCTGGAATCGGGGAGAAAACAGCTGAACGATTAGCATTTTCTATTTTAGATTTGGATGAGGATCAAGTTTCTTTATTTTCTGAAAGTTTAGTTGAAGTTAAAAATAAAATTCATCCTTGTCCTAATTGTAATACGTATACAGATCAAGATATTTGTTCTATTTGTTCAGATATTACTCGTGATAAATCTACTTTATGTGTTGTTGAAGATACAAAAAATGTATTTTTATTTGAAAAACTTGGAATGTTTCATGGAGTATATCATGTTTTATCAGGTTTAATTTCACCTTTAGATGGTATTAATCCTGAAGATATTGGAATTGATAAATTGATTGATCGAATTAAGAATGAACATTTTAAAGAGGTTATTTTTGCTTTTAAACCTAGTATTGAGGGAGAAACTACTTCTTTATATATTAAAAGAATTTTAGACGGTATGGGTGTTAAGGTTACGCGACTTGCTAGTGGTGTTCCAATGGGAGCAGATATGGAGTATGTTGATAGTTTAACACTTGAAAGAGCTTTATATGATCGTAAGGAGATAGAATAATTTATATAATTTTTCATAATTTTTATTAAGGAGATATAAAATTATGAAAAAAATTATTCAAGTTGTAAAAAGAGTTGTTGTTAGTGGATTTCTTTTATATGGATATAATTTAATTGCTGTAAATTTTAATATGATTTTACCTATTAATGTGATTACATTATTGTCCATTGCTTTTTTGGGTGCACCAGCTTTATTTGCTTTGGTTTTATTTAAAATATTAATATTATAGTGGTGATGTTATGAATGATTTAACTTATGTACAAAAAAAATTTATCAACTATATTGAAACAATTATGCAATCTAATAAGTTATCTCATTCTTATTTAATAGAATTAGGAGATTCTTCATTAGAATTTCCTTTTGTTTTATCTTTTGTAAAAATGATAGTATGTCCTAAAAATGTTACTAAAGTAGCTTCTTTAGATTGTGGTCAGTGTAGTATTTGTAGGTTTATTGATGAAAATTCTTTTTTGGATTTAAAAATTATAGAAGCAGATGGAGCACAAATTAAAAAAAATCAATTATTATCATTAAAAGATGAATATCAAAATACATCTTTAATTGGTAAAAGACGAGTTTATATTATTAAAGATGCTGAAAAGTTAAATCCTTCTTCTGCTAATACTATTTTGAAGTTTTTGGAGGAGCCTGAAGAAGGAATTGTTGCTATACTGCTTACTAAGAACCGTTATCAGGTTTTAGAAACTATATTATCTAGATGTCAAGTATTATCTTTATTGGATACTACTGATATTGGTATTGTAGATGATAATATTTTGTTATTTATTCAATATTTACTTCATCCTAGTGATTTGTTTATTCATTATAAAGAAATTATTGAGACTATTTTGATTGATAAAGAATGCGCTAAAAAAGTTTTTAATTTAGTAGAAAAAATATTTATTTATTACTTATCTTATCCGGATGGGAGAGATGATTTATCTTTTCTAAATGGTATTGAAAAAAAGAAATTTTTAGATTATATCACAATAATAGAAGAAGAATTACCTAAATTGGTGTATAATATTAATTATAAATTGTGGCTTGATTCTATTTATTCACGGTTTATGGAGGTGAAATAGAATGATTAAAGTGGTTTGTGTTATGCTTCCTACAAGTAAGTCTTTTTTATATTTCGATTCTAGTGAATTTCAATTATCTTTAAATGATTATGTTATTGTTGAAACTGATTCCGGTATTGATTATGGTGTTGTTAAAAAAGAAAGCTATATGGAAAAAGAAGAAAATTTACCTTCTTCTATAAAAAAAGTTGTTCGCCTTGTCAATGATGATGATAGAAAATTGTTGTCAGATAATGATGAAAAAGCTTCTAAGGCGTTGGAAGTTGCTAAAAAGTATAGTAAAGAATTAGGTTTAAATATGAGTTTTGTTGATTGTTATTATACTTTTGATAGAAATCAACTTGTTTTTTCCTTTGTTGCGGATAATAGGGTGGATTTTAGGGAGTTAGCTAAAAAACTAGCTCAAAAATATAAAACGCGTATTGAATTAAGACAAATTGGTGTTCGGGATAAAGCTAAAAAAGTAGGTGGACTTGGACCTTGTGGCTTATTTTTATGCTGTCATACGTTTTTAACGGAGTTTAATAGTGTTTCTATTAATATGGCTAAGAATCAGTTTTTAGCTTTAAATCCTTCAAAAATTAATGGTATTTGTGGTCGACTTTTATGTTGCCTTGGTTATGAAAATGATTTATATACAGAATTAAAGAAGGGTTATCCAAAAGTAGGAAGTGTTATTGATACTCCTAATGGTTCTGGAAAAGTTACATCTATTGATATTTTTAAAGGTATTATTCATGTTGATTTAAAGGAAAAGGGTAATTTAGAAATTAAAAAGGAAGATTATTGTGGAAGTATTGAATGATATTTTAGGGTATTCTAATAGAAAAATCTATCAAAATACGGATTATTTTTCTTTTTCTTTAGATAGTGTTATGTTAGCTAATTTTGTTACTGTTCGATTGAGGGATAGTAATTTTCTTGATTTAGGTACTGGAAATGGCGTTATTCCTCTTATTTTATCTCTTAGAACAAGTAAAAATATTATTGGTGTTGAATTACAGAAGCCATTAGCAACACTCGCTTCTAAAAGTGTTTCTTATAATCATTTAGAAAAGCAAATTAATATTATTTGTTGTGATATGAAAGACTTTGTTTCTTCTGATACTATAGAAAAATTTGATGTTATTACTTGTAATCCACCTTATTTTAAAGTGAATGATAAGAATTATTTTAATGAGAGTGAAGAAAAAAGAATTGCTAGACATGAAGTTTGTATTTCATTAGATGATGTTGTAATGATTTCTTCTAAATTGTTAAAAAATAATGGTAATTTTGCTATTGTACATCGAACGGATAGGTTACTTGAAATTTTTGATTTATTTAGAAAATATCATATTGAGCCTAAACGTGTTCGATTTGTTCATGAATTTGTTAATAAACCATCTACTTTAGTATTAATTGAGGGAACAAAGAATGGTAAACCTGGTATGAAAATTGAAAATCCTTTTATTATGTATTTAGAAAATGGCAGTAAAACGTTAGAATATGAGAAGTTTTTAGTGGAGGTTAAAGATGAGACAAAATAGTTATGATGGTAGTGCTAGTTTATATTTAATTCCTACTCCTATTGGTAATATGGATGATATTACGGTTCGTGCTCTTAAAACTCTTGAAATGGTAGATTTTATTTTATGTGAAGATACTAGAGAGAGTAGTAAATTATTAAATCATTTTAATATTAAGAAGAAGCTTGTTAGCTGTCATGAATATAATGAAGATAAAATAAAAGAGTATGTTGTTTCACAATTATCTTTAGGTAAAAATATAGGATTAATTACGGATCAAGGATCTCCTGTAGTTAGTGATCCTGGTTATGTTGTTTCTAAGACTGTGATTGAGCATCATTATAATGTTATTGCTTTACCTGGAGCAACAGCTTTTGTTCCTGCACTTACATCATCAGGACTTTCTCCATCTCCATTTTTATTTTATGGCTTTCTTCAGACAAAAGAGTCTAGAATTAAACAGGAGCTTACAAGTTTAAAAAAATTACCTTATACGTTAATTTTTTATGAAGCCCCTCATAGGATTCATAAGACTTTGGAGTATATGTTGGAAGTCTTGGGTAATCGAAAAATTAGTATTCATCGTGAAATTTCTAAGTTGCATGAAGAAATATGTCGTGGTACAATACAGGAGCTTATTCCAATTGTTGATGAATTAAAGGGAGAATTTGTATTAATTGTTGATGGAAATCATGATGTGGTTGATTATTCTGATTTATCTGTATTAGAACATGTTCAATTATATTTAGATGATGGAATGACGGAAAAAGATGCCATTAAATTGGTTGCTAAAGAACGTGGTGTTGCAAAATCTATTATTTATAAGGAATATCATAGTCATAAGAATTAAATTATTTCCCGGGAAATAATTTTGGAGGTGTTAAAATGAAACTTATTGTTGGTTTAGGAAATCCTGGTACGGAGTATAATAATACTAGACATAATATAGGTTTTTCTTTTTTAGATTTTTATTTAGATAAGAAAAATATTTCTGTTACTTGGAAAAGTAAATTTCAAGGACTTTATTGTGAAGCTATGATTAATGGAGAAAAAGTTCTTTTTTTAAAGCCACAATCTTATATGAATTTATCAGGTACTGTAGTTAGAGAATATCTTCATTTTTATAAGATAGATATTTGTGATTTGTTAGTGGTTTCTGATGATTTAGACTTATCTCTTGGTAATTTTAAATTGAAAGATAAAGGTTCTTGTGGTGGTCATAATGGATTACGTAATATTGAAGATTGTATTCATTCACAACAGTATAAGAGATTAAAGATTGGTATTTCTAATGATAAAACTAAGGAAACTAAAGATTATGTATTGGGAAAGTTTTCTAAGGATGAAAGAAAGACTTTAGATGAGTTATTTTCTTATTTAGTTTCTGTTATGGATGATTATTTCACTATGGATTTTTTATCTTTAATGAATCGTTATAATAGAAAAAATAGGTGATGTTATGGATATTTTTCAAACTATTGGAAATATTGAGTTAAAAAAAGACATGGGTATTACTGGACTTACCGATGAGTTTTTTTGTGTTGTTTTGTATTCTGCATTAAAACAAAAGAATAAGAATATTTTAGTTGTTGTTAATTCTTTATATGAAGCTAATAATTTATATTCTTCTTTAGTAAATTATACTAATGATGTTTGTTTATTTCCTATGGATGACTTTTTAACTAGTGAGGCATTAGCAATTAGTCCTGAACTTCAGTATAATCGTTTGGATACTTTAAACCGTGTTTTGGAACATCCTAATATTGTTATTACTAATTTAATGGGATATTTAAGGTTTCTTCCTACTAAAGATTTTTATCAACAGTCTTTTTTAAATTTAAAAGTTGGTAATACAATTAATCCACAGGATTTGGTGGAAAAACTAGTAAAATTTGGTTATAAAAGAGATACAATTGTTAATAAAACTGGAGAATTTGCAGTTCGTGGTTTTATTATTGATGTATATCCTGTGGAAAGTAACGATGCGGTTCGTATTGAATTTTTTGATGATGAGATTGATTCTATACGATATTTTTCTGCTGATACACAAAAATCTTTGTCTTCTATATCTTCTATTTTGATTCGTCCATGTTCAGAATTTTTAGTTTCAGATGTAGTGGAAGAAGATTTATGTAAGCAAAAGTATTTACCAGATTATGGTAAGGTTTCTTCTATTTTAGATTACTTAGGAGATGCAATTACTTTTTTTAGAGATTATGAGCAGTTGAAAGTTAGTTTCTCTCAAATTATGGAAGAGGTTCATACGTATAGAAGTACGAAAGACATTTCTTTTCAAGGAAAATATATGTTTGATTTTACAGATATTCATCCTACTTTTCCGGTTTATTATATGAATATTGATCATTATATTTCTAATCATGTTTTAGATTTAAATGTTCATACAATTAATAATTTTAATGAAAATGCTGATGCTATTAATCATTTTATTCGTGATCATATTTCTAATGGATATACTGTCATTTTATGTTTAAAGAAATATCAAGTTTTTAGTGCTATGAAATTTTTAAATATGAAAGTAGTGGAGTCTGATTTCTCAAATATTGTTCCTAATGTTGTCAATTTGGTTAGTGAACCTTTGAAACATGGTTTTATTTATCAAAATTATGTTTTTTTAACTGGTAATGAATTATTTATTGTTAAAGAAAAGAATAAAAAATATCGTACTAAATTTAAATATTCTTCTACTATTTCTGATATTAATAAATTAGAAGTTGGAGATTATGTTGTTCATAATGTTCATGGTATTGGTATTTATAATGGTATTAAGACTCTTAGTTTTTCTGGTATTGTTAAAGATTATTTAGAGGTTTTATATCAAGGAGAAGATAAATTATATATTCCTGTTGAGAAGATTGATTTACTTAGTAAATATACTGGAAAAGAGGGTTATGCTCCTAGAATAAATAAACTTGGTGGTAATGAATGGGAGAAGACTAAAAATAGGGTTAAGAAAAAAGTTCAAGATATGGCTGATGATTTGCTTCAGTTGTATGCTGAAAGAGAATCTCGTAAAGGTTTTGCCTTTTCTCCTGATTGTGATATGATGATAGATTTTGAAAAAGAGTTTCCTTATGAACTTACTCCTGATCAGAAAAGAGCTATTGCTCAAATTAAGGAGGATATGGAAAAGCCTGTTCCTATGGATCGACTACTTTGTGGTGATGTTGGTTTTGGTAAGACAGAAGTTGCTTTTGTTGCGGCTTTTAAGGCTATTTTAGACTTGAAACAGGTACTTTTCTTATGTCCTACTACCATTTTATCTAATCAGCATTATGAGAATGCTCTTGAGCGTTTTAAGAACTTTCCTGTTTCTATTGGTCTTTTAAATCGATTTACTTCTCCTAAAGAAGCTAATCGTATTATTGAAGGTCTAGCTAATGGTACTATTGATTTAGTGTTTGGCACGCATCGTTTATTAAGTAATGATATTAAACCTAAAGATTTAGGATTATTAATTATTGATGAGGAACAACGTTTTGGAGTTACTCATAAAGAAAAAATTAAGCGATATAAAACTAATGTTGATGTTTTAACTTTAACTGCAACTCCTATACCTAGAACTTTACAAATGTCTTTAGTTGGTATTCGTAGTTTATCTTTGATTGAAACACCACCAGTTAATCGTTATCCAGTTCAAACTTATGTTATTGAGGAAAATAATCAAATTTTGAAGGATGCTATTTATAAAGAGTTATCTAGGGATGGGCAAGTATTTATTTTATATAATAAAGTTGAATCTATTGAGGAAGAAAAATATCGTATTCAATCTTTAGTTCCTGATGCTAAAATAGTTACTGCTCATGGACAAATGAATAAGAATGATTTGGAAAATCGAATTTATGATTTTATTAATCATAAGTATGATATTTTGGTTTGTACTACAATTATTGAAACTGGTATTGATATTCCTAATGTTAATACATTAATCATTATGGATGCAGATCGTTTTGGTCTTAGTCAATTATATCAAATTCGTGGTAGAGTTGGTCGTAGTGATAAATTTGCTTATGCTTATTTAATGTATCATCCTGCTAAAGTTTTAACTGAGTCTGCTGTAAAGAGATTAAATGTTATTAAAGAATTTACGGCTTTAGGTAGTGGTTTTAGTATAGCAACACGTGATTTATCTATTCGTGGAGCTGGAGATATTTTGGGTAGTGAACAGGCTGGATTTATTGATTCTGTAGGAATTGATTTATATTTGAAGCTTTTAAATGAAGAAGTGGCTCGTAAAAAGAATTTAACGTTACCTGAAGAGGAAGATGCAGAAGATAGTAAGCCATTATTAAATGTTAGTACTCATATTGATGATAATTATGTTGCAGAAGATGATTTGAAAATCGAGATTCATCGTAAGATTAATGAGATTGATTCTAAGAGTAAATTGGAGGATGTTAAAGCTGAATTAGAAGATCGTTTCGGTCGTATTTCTGAAGATATGCTTATTTATATGTATGAAGAATGGTTTGAAAAACTTGCTAACGTTGTTGGTATTAAACGTGTTTCTCAAACAAAAAATTCTATTGAATTAGTTTTCCCTCAAGAAGTTGTCTCTCGTATTAAAGTTGATCAGTTATTTATGGATTCTTATGATATTTGTCCATCTTTTAGATTTTTAAGTCGTGGTACTAATTTGGTAATTGTTTTAGACTTAATTAAATTAGAAAAACATCCAATCTATTATTTAACATCTTTATTAGATTTAATTTATCGTAAATTTTTGTCATAATCTTGACTTATAGAAGATTGTTTTGTTACACTTACAATACTAGGATGTGGTAGTATGGTACAAGAAACAATAGAAGATTTTAAGAAAAAACATGTTGAAAATTACAAGAATGCAGTATTAGAAACTTTAAAAAATAATACTACTGGTTTATTTGAAGATGATATTTTGTCTTTGTTAAAAAAACCTCCTCTTGACTCTATGGATATTATAAAGTGTAAGTTTTTAGATTTGGCAAAAAGGCATAAGACTATTATTCAAGCAGAAGCTTTGGATAAAATTTTAAATGATTATCGTAAAAAAGTAATTACATATATTCCTTCTTGGGAAAAATTAAGAATTGAAGAATTACAAAAAAATATTTGTTCCTTTGTTCCTAAGAAGGAAAATGACGTAATACGATTAAATAAAAAGGATTTTACTTCTTTAAATCGAAAATTAAAAAAAATGATGAAAGAAGATATTAGTGATGTTATTGATAAAAAAATTGTAAAAAATGTAAAACAATTATTTACAAAGGTGACTGATGAAAAATTATATGTTACATTATCTAATGAAATGATTAAATTTGTTCAATCTAATTATGTTAAGCAAGTATTAGAAAGTATTGATTTTAAAATAATTGTTAAGGATACAACGTTAATTAATGGTGTTCGAGAACAAGGAGAAAGATTTTTATTTACTAAGATGAATTCATATTTGTTAAATGAAGATAAACAAGCTAATGATTGATTATTCATTAGTCTTTTTTTTATGTTTTAATATATGGAAATATTTACCAAGGTAAAATTTGGGAATTTTGTTTATAATAAAGTATGAAAAGCAGTATAAATTTGGAAAAAATAGAAACAATAGTAGTATGGGAAAGTGAGGAATAATTATATGAAATCAACAGGTGTAGTTAGAAGAGTCGATGATTTGGGAAGAATTGTTATTCCAAAAGAAATTCGCCGTACTCTTAGAATTAGAGATGGAGAATCTTTAGAGATATTTGTAGATCGTGAAATGATTGCTTTAAAGAAGTTTTCAAAGATGACTGATATGGATGAAATTGCTAAACAATTGGTAGATATTGTTAATACGGTTACTGGACAAAATATTTTTATTACTGATCGTGATAATTTTATTGCTGGTAGTGGTAGTTTAAGAAAGAAATACTTAAATAAGCCTATTTCTAAAGCGTTGGAACTTATTATGAAGGAGAGAAGTATGGTAGTTGAACATAGTCTTCATAGTATTGAACTTCTTGAATCTGTTCCTGAAAAGTATGCTTATGTAATATCTCCTGTTATTATGAATGGTGATGCTATAGGGTTAGTTTTGATTGTTTCTGAACAAAATATTGGTCAAGTTGAGGAAAAAATGGCGGATGTTGTATCTAAATTTTTAGGAAAACATATTGAAGAATAATTTTTTTTGTGTTATACTCACCATATTGATTGTGATGAGGAAGAGTCTTATAGAAGAAATTTATTAAAGAGAATCCGGTTGCTGAGAAAGGATATAAATTTTCTATGGGATATGGCTTCTGAACTATTACATCGATAGGTAGGTGTAATCGTAGATAGGCGTTAACTATTTGAGTGTATAATAGTAGCTATTATAAAGTAAGGTGGTACCGCGATGTTTCGTCCTTATATTTATAATAGTTTTTTTATTAGGAGGAGATATTATGAAAGAAAAATTTTATTTAACAACAGCAATTGCTTATACTTCTGGAAAGCCCCATATTGGTAATACATATGAGATTGTATTAGCTGATGCAATTGCTAGATATAAAAGATTTAAAGGGTATGATGTTTATTTTCAAACTGGTACTGATGAACATGGACAAAAAATTGAGGAAAAGGCTAAAGCCAATGGACTAGATCCACAGGTATTTGTTGATCAACAAGCTGCTGAAATAAAGCGTATTTGGGATTTAATGGATACTAGTTATGATAAATTTGTAAGAACAAGTGATCCTCATCATAAAAAAGTTGTTCAACATATCTTTAAAAAGATGTATGAACAAGGAGATATTTATAAAGGAGAATATAAGGGATTATATTGTACTCCTTGTGAATCTTTTTGGACTGAATCTCAACTTGTTGATGGAAAGTGCCCTGATTGTGGTCGTGAAGTAAAAGAAGCTAAAGAAGAAGCTTATTTCTTTAAGTTAAGTAAATATCAGAAGAGGTTAGAAGAGTATTTAGATAGTCATCCTGATTTTATTCAACCTGTTGCTAGAAAAAATGAAATGTTAAATAATTTTATCAAGCCTGGTTTACAAGATTTATGTGTTTCTCGTACTTCTTTTAAATGGGGTATTCCTGTTGACTTTGATTCTAATCATGTTGTTTATGTTTGGTTAGATGCGTTAACTAATTATATTACAAATATTGGTTATGATGTTGATGAAGTTACCGGTGAGTTTAAAAAATTATGGCCTGCTGATTTACAAATTATTGGTAAGGATATTGTTCGTTTCCATTCTATTTATTGGCCTTGTTTCTTATGGTCTTTAGGATTAGAGCTTCCTAAGAAAATTTTTGGACATCCTTGGTTATTGATGAATAATGATAAGATGAGTAAATCTAAGGGTAATGTTATTTATGCTGATGAATTGGTTGGTGCTTTTGGAGTAGATGCTGTTCGCTATTATTTACTTCATGAAATTCCTTTTGCTAGTGATGGTAACATTACTTATGATTTATTAATTGATCATATTAATGGTGAACTTGCTAATGTTTTAGGAAATTTGGTTCAACGTTCTATTTCTATGGGAAATAAATATTTTGAAGGTGCTGTTAATTATACTGATACTTGTGAAGATATTGATAAGGAGTTAGAACATAAATTAGAAGAACTTGGTACATTAGTAGATCAAAAAATGGATGAATTACAGATTAGTGATGCTATTACAGAAATCTTTAATGTATTAAGATTTACTAATAAATATATTGATGAAACTACTCCATGGGTTTTAGCTAAAGATGATAGTAAGAAAGATCGTTTAGAAAATGTTATTTATCATTTATTAGAATCTATTCGTGTTTGTGCTTTATATTTGGAACCATTTATGCCAAATACAAGCAAAGAAATTATGAGACAGTTAAATATAGAGGATAAGAATGTTCATTTTAATACGTCTAATCACTATCATTTAAATAAACCTTCTGCTTTATTTCAAAGAATTGATCGTGAAAAGTTTTTTGCAGAAAATGTAAAATAGTTTGTCAAATAGTAAAAGAAAGATAAAACTTTATATCTTTCTTTTTTTTGTTGTGATATAGTTAAGGGGTAGTTGTAGTACGAAAGGATAAATTATGAAAAAAGATATTATGAGAGGTTTGACGGTAAATGGAAGTTGTGCTGTAGTAGTATTTTTTTTACTTATTTATATTAGTTTTACAAAAAATATTTTAGATGTATATTATTTATTATTTATATTAATTACTTTTTTTAGAGTTAAGTATTGTGAGTGGAAAAAATATCATTAATATGATATTTTTATTTTGGAGGTATTTTATGTTTATTGATACACATTGTCATTTATCTAAAGATGATTATGAAAATATTTTAGATGTTTTAATTGATGATAGAAAAGCTTCTGTTAGTCCTATTATTATTTCTGGGTGTAGTAAAGATAGTATTTTTGAATCTTTAGAGTATGCTCAATTATATCCTGATGTTTTTGTTACTATTGGTTATCATCCTAGTGAAGCTAGTATTGTTACTGAAGATGATTTAAAATTGTTGGAAGAGCAATTAAAGTTAAATAAAGTTGTGGGTGTTGGGGAAATTGGCCTTGATTATCATTATGGAAAAGAAGACCGTGATCAACAAATTCGATTATTTGAATATCAACTTGAGTTGGCTCAAAAATTAGATTTACCTGTTGTTATTCATAGTAGAGATGCTACTTATGATACGATTCAGTGTTTAAAAAAGTATTCAGTATCTGGAGTTGTTCATTGCTTTAGTGGTAGTATTGAAACGGCAAGAGAGTATATAAAAATGAATTTTGTATTAGGAATTGGTGGCGTTGTTACTTTTAAAAATAGTAAACTTGGAGATGTTGTTAAAGAACTTCCATTAGAAAAAATTGTTTTAGAAACAGATAGTCCTTATTTAACACCGGAACCTTATCGTGGAAGTAAGAATAGTTCAAAGTATATTCCTCTTATAGCAGCTAAAATAGCAGATATTAAAGGTGTTTCTGTTTTTGATGTTGAAAATATTACTACAGCTACTGCTAATCGTATTTTTAGGTTGAAAAATAGTTTAAAATAGTGTATTCTATTGATATAGAGATAGTGTGAAAAGTTTTATGGAAAACTAGACATACTAGATGAAAATGATATTGAGACGAAAATCTTAATTCAAA